>DATKFB010000103.1:0-3397 GCA_035544435.1 Polyangia bacterium | reverse complement strand
GCCGAGAAGGGGGCCCTCTGCGCCGTCGACCCCGACCTCGCGCGCATCATGAAGGCGCTGCTCGCCGCGAAGAAGCCCATGGGCTTCCTGGGTCTCGCCGCGGTGCTCGCCGCGCGCGTGCTGGGCCCCGTCGCGGGCGTGCGGCTCACGCTCGGCTCGAAGGCGGTCGTCGCGGCTAAGCACGCGGCCATCATGGGCGCCGACGTGCGCCCCGGCGCCATCGACGACGTCATCGCCGACGAGAAGGCCCACGTCTACTCGACGCCCGGCCTCGAGGCCGAGGGCGCCCGCCTCGCGCAGGTCGCCAAGGCCATCGAAAAGCTCACGCGCGCCCTCGTCCAGGGCGGCGGCCGGCACCAGCCCGACCGGGCTCCTCCCGTGAGGCCACCCGTGCCGCCCGCGGTGACTCCCGCGCGATCCGTGGTCGATCCCGTCCGCCGGCAGCGGTCGTGACGGCGCGATCGAGACGGAAATGACGCGCGTCTCAGTGGTCCAAGCCGCGGTTCCGCTTGATCTGATCGAGGACCTTGCCGTACTCGACCTCCCAGGTCGAGGTCCCTTCCTGCAGGTTCTTGATGCGCCGGCGGACTTCCTCGTCGAGCTCGTCGTCGACCTGCATGTGCTTCTTGAGCACGTCGGCCATGCGCTTCCGCATGACGCTGTCGTCGACGAAGATCTCGGCGATGTGTGGCGACTGCATGAACGACTCGATCATCTGCGTCGTCATCCACTCGAGGCCGTCCTCGCCGAGGCCGAAGGCCTTCTCGCCCGCGAGCGTCCGCTTGATCTTGCCGAACTGCTCGTACGGCAGGTTCTTCGTCTGCAGGATGTCCTTGGCCTTCTCCGTGATCTCGCGATCGACCCGGATGTACTCCTTGAGCACGGCCTGGACGTCCATCTCGGCCTCGGCGCGATCGTCGACCTCGATGTCGCCCGCCTCGACGAGGGCCTTGACGATCTCGGTGCCGACCGATGGAATCTTCCCGCTGTAAAGACGCATGTTTCCTAAGCGCCTTATAGGGGTCGAGGGAGCGACAGTCAAGATGAGGTAACGACCGCGGCGAGGGAAACGCGCACCCGAGCTCTTTGTGTCACACTCGCCGCGGCGTGCTGATTCCGCTCCGAGACCGCATCCCGCGCGCGCGTTTTCCGATCGTGACGCTGTTCATCGTCGTGGCGAACGTGCTGGTTTTCCTCTACGAGCTGTCGCTCGACCCGCGCGGGCAGCAATACCTCGTCCTCGCAGCCGGCGCGATCCCCTACGAGATCGTCCACCACGTTGATCTCCGCCCGCCCGACCTGTTCCCGCTGCCGGGCTCGATCTGGACGTCGATGTTCCTGCACGGCGGGTGGATGCACCTCATCGGCAACATGTGGTTCCTCTGGCTGTTCGGCGACAACGTCGAGGACGCGCTCGGCTCGCTGCGCTACCTCATCTTCTATTTCGTCGTCGGGACGGTGGGCGCCCTCGCGCAGATCTTCGCGATGCCCGACTCGACGGCGCCGATGATCGGGGCCTCGGGGGCCGTGGCGGGGGCGCTCGGCGCGTACGTCATGCTTTACCCGCACGCGCGCATCGTGAGCCTCATCCCCATTCCGCTCCTCTGGCCCGTCATCGACGTGCGGGCCTGGGTCTTCCTCGGGCTCTGGTTCCTGGGGCAGTTCTTCCTGCCCACGGGCTCGGGCGTCGCCTGGATGGCGCACGTGGGCGGCTTCATCGCGGGCGCCGGCCTCGTGCGCCTCCTCGCGCCGCGCCGGCCCCCGCCCCCCGTCGACGTCGAGTACATCCCGCCCCCCCGCCGCTGACGATGGCGCATTCGCTTGACAGTTCCCACCCGGCGAGCAAAATCGCGCCCGCTCCCCAGGCGGCTTAGCTCAGCTGGTTAGAGCAGGCGTTTCATACGCGCCGGGTCCGGGGTTCGAGTCCCTGAGCCGCCACCCAGGCAAAACATGAAAAGAGTCGAGAAACCTTGGGGTCACGAGCTCATCTGGGCGGTGACGGATCGCTACGTCGGCAAGGTGCTGCACATCAAGAAGGGCGAGAAGCTGTCGCTGCAGTACCACAACCGAAAAGACGAGACCGTGATGGTGTGGGCGGGGCGCATGCGCTTCGAGCACTTCGCCGAGGGGCAGCCGTCCCAGCACATCGACATGGGACCGGGCGAGGCGTTCCACGTCACGCCGGGCTTGCGGCACCGCATGATCGCGCTCGAGGATACCGACATCTTCGAGGTCTCGACCACCGAGCTCGACGACGTCGTGCGCCTCGACGACGCCTACGGCCGGCAGGGGACGTAGCGTAGCCAGCTTGACTGCGAGAACGCTCGCGCGCTAGATCCCAGCCCCTCATGTACGACACGTCGGACATCCGCAAGGGCTTGAAGATCATGATCGACGGCACGCCTTACACCGTCGTTGAGTTCCAGTTCGTCAAGCCGGGCAAGGGCGCCGCCTTCACGCGCACGAAGATGAAGAACCTGCTCTCGGGAGGCGTCATCGAGCGGAACCTGCGGTCAGGCGACAAGCTCGAGCCGGCCGACGTCGAGACCAAGACGATGCAGTACCTCTATCAGGAGGCCGACTCGTACGTGTTCATGGACACGACGACGTACGACCAGGTCAACATCGTGAGCGCGACCATCGGCGAGTCGAAGGACTTCATGCCCGAGAACATCAACGTCGAGGTGCTGTTCTTCAACGGCCGCGCCGTGGGCGTGACGCTGCCGAACTTCATTGAGCAGGCCATCGTTTCGACAGAGCCCGGCTTCAAGGGCGACACCTCGACGGGCGCCACCAAGCCCGCGAAGATCAGCACGGGCGCGCAGGTCAACGTGCCGCTCTTCATCAATGTGGGCGACGTCGTCCGGATCGACACGCGCACGGGCGAATACCTCGAGCGCCTCTCGCGCGCCTAGGCGTCGCACCCGACCGCACATGAACGAGCAGGCGCGCCTCGCGGGTCGGCGGGCCGCGCTCGAGGCGCGGGCGCGCGTCGTGCGCGCGTCGCGCGCGTGGTTCGAGGGCGAAGGGTTCCTCGAGGTCGAGACGCCCGCGCGCGTGCGCGCGCCCGGCCAGGAGATTCACCTCGAGGCGATACCGAGCGGCAAAGGCGGCGCGGGCGAGGCCCGCTGGCTCGTGACGTCGCCCGAGTACCACATGAAGCGGCTCCTCGGCGCGGGCTTCGAGCGCATCGTCCAGATCGGCAAGGCCTGGCGCGCCGGGGAGGTGGGCCCGCATCATCAACCCGAGTTCCTCATCGCCGAGTGGTACCGGGCGGGCGCTCCGCTCACTGCCATCGCCGACGACTGCGAGGCCCTCGTGCGGGTCGCGGCGCGCGCCGCCGGTGTTGATCTAGTCGGGGACCCTGGGAGGGTCCCCGCGCCCCCCGGCGCGGGGG
>DATKFB010000102.1:0-6553 GCA_035544435.1 Polyangia bacterium | reverse complement strand
CGAGCACTGGCACGTCGAGGTGCTGCGGGCGGAAAACGGCCGCGAGGCGCTGCAGATCCTCGATCAGCAGGCGCAGGTTGATATGGTCCTGATGGACATCATGATGCCCGAGATGGACGGCTACGAGGCGATGCGCCGCATCCGCGCCGACGCGCGTTTCGGCGCGCTGCCCATCATCGCCCTCACGGCCAAGGCCATGAAAGGCGACGCCGAGAAGTGCGTCGAGGCGGGCGCGAGCCGCTATCTCCCCAAGCCCATCGACGCCGATCGTCTGCTGGCGCTTATCGCGACCTGTCTCGCCGGGGCGGGGGAGGCGCGCGCTCGTGGTTGAGGTCACGGCCGCTTCGCGCGGCGCGCCCGCCCGGGACGACGTCACGACCATCGAGGTGCGCCTCCTCCTCGAGGCGATCTACGAGCGCTACGGCTACGATCTGCGCGGCTACGCCGCCTCTTCGATCGGACGACGCGTGCACGTCGCGCTCGCGCGCTCCGGCCTGCCGGACCTCGGAGCCCTCCAGCACCGCGTGCTCACCGATCCCGACGCGTTTGCGCGCGTCCTCGGCGATCTCACGGTTCAAGTGACAGGGCTCTTCCGTGACCCGGACTTCTACCGCGCCATCCGCGAGCGCGTCGTTCCGATGCTGCGCACCTACCCACTCATCAATGTTTGGCTCGCCGGATGCGCGACAGGCGAGGAGGCGTATTCGATGGCCATCCTGCTGCGCGACGAAGGGCTCTACGAGCGGTCCCAGATCTACGCGACCGATCTGTCCGCCGCGGCCCTCGAACGCGCGAAGGAGGGCGTCTTCCCGGCCGAGGATCTCGCGGCCATCGTCGACGGCTATGGTCGATCCGGCGGCGGCGGCACCCTGGAGGCCCACGCGACGGTGGCGTACGGACAGCTCGCCATCAAGGAGTCGCTACGTCGCAACATTCTCTTCTTCCAGCACGACCTCGTTTCGGATCACGTCTTCGGCGAGATGCAGGTGGTCTTTTGCCGAAACGTGCTCATCTATTTCGGGCGCGCGCTGCGCGATCGGGTCATGCGCAAGCTCCGCGAGAGCCTCTGCTCGGGCGGGTTCCTTTGTCTGGGCGCGAGCGAGCGCATGGCGGCTGAGTGCCGCGAGCCTTTCAGCGAGCTCGCGCCGAACGAGCGCATCTATCGTCGAAAGGGGGCGCTGTGAATTCCGAGTTCGCGGAGCGTCCCGCCGTCCTCATCGTCGACGACGTCGAGGCGAACCTCGTCGCGCTCGAGGCGCAGCTCGCGAGCCTCCCTTGCGACATCGTGCGCGCGCGCTCGGGCAACGAAGCCCTCCGGCAGCTGCTGCGCCGGGAGTTCGCCGTCATGCTGCTCGACGTGCAGATGCCCGAGATGGACGGGTACGAGGTCGCGCGCCTCGCGCGAGACAACCGCGCGACGCGTGACATGCCCATCGTCTTCGTGACCGCCCTGCACGAGACGGAAGAGAACCTCCTGCAAGGCTACGGCAGCGGCGCCATCGACTTCTTGTTCAAGCCCATCAACGCGCAGGTCCTCAAGAGCAAGGTCCAGGTCTTCCTCGAGCTGCACGTCGGAAGGCGGCAGCTGCTGGGCGAGATCGCGGCCCACAAGCGCACGCTCGCCGAGCTCGAAGCTTTCAACTACTCTGTCTCTCACGATCTGCGCGCGCCGCTGCGCCCGCTCGACGGCTTCTGCGCCGTGCTCGAGGACGACTACGGCGCCACGCTCGACGACAAGGCGCGTGACTACCTGCGCCGCATCCGCGCCGCCGCGAAGCGCATGGGCGAGCTCATCGACGATCTCCTCGAGCTGTCCAAGGTGAGCCGCGCGCAGGTGCGCCGCCAGTCCGTCGATCTGACGCCCATGGTTCAGGCCATCGTGGGCGAGCTGCGCGAGCGCGAGCCCGCGCGCGACGTCGAGCTCGTCGTCCCCGTGGCGCTCGAGGCGCGCGGAGACGCGCGGCTCTTGCAGATCGCTCTCGAGAATCTGCTGCGCAACGCCTGGAAGTTCACGCGGCAGCGCTCCCGTGCGCGCATCGAGGTGGGCGTCGCGCGCGCCGAGGAGGCCGTCTACTTCGTCAAGGACGACGGCGTCGGCTTCGACCCGAGCTTCGCGTCGCGCCTGTTCCAGCCATTCCAACGCCTCCACAAGGCGTCGGACTTCGAAGGCACGGGCATCGGGCTCGCGATCGTGAGCCGCATCGTCGCGGGCCACGGTGGGCGAATTTGGGTCGATGCGTCGATGGGCGGCGGCGCGCGCTTCTCGTTCACGCTCGAACCGCCCCGGAAGACCGGGCTCGGCGGCCCGCCTTAGACGGGCAGCCCCTCCGTGGTCCCACGCGCTCGTCCGGACGCGTCATCACCGCCCGCTGCTGCGCGACCGCTCGGGGCTTGTCGGCGGGGCCGTTCGCGAGTATCTTAAAAGCCGATAGTGAGAATCAATCTCAACATCAACTCGGACGCGAACGCGCGCAAGGTCAACGTCGGTCCGTGGCTGGCGGTCGCTCTCCTCTTCGGCGGTCTCCTCGCTGGGTGCGCCGCGCGTCTGCCCGAGCCGAACGCCGCCGACGCCGTGCGCGCCGCCCAGCTGTGGCCCGGCACCACGGTGGGCGATCTGCACCGCGGCAGGCTGCAATACGTCCAGCGTTGCTCGGGCTGCCACGGGCTCATCGATCCGCATCGGGTCGAGGCGGCTCGCTGGCCGCGCTTCGTAAAAGAGATGTCGGGCCGGCTCAAGCTCTCGGGCGACGACGTCGCCGACCTGACCCGCTACCTGGTCGTCGCCTCGCAGTCGCCCCAGACGCTCTGAGGCGCCTCGCGTCGCGCACCAGCGATCGTCGAGCGTGCCGAGAGCGCGTGGCACGCAAGCTGCTTTGCTGCTTGCCAATGACACCAGCGACGGAGATTTCCGCGCCGAGTCGACCAAAGCGACGGAGGAAAAGCAGCCTCGCGCGCCGCAACGAATACGTCACGCGCTATTACCACTGCATCGCGAAAGTCGCGAAAGTCTTGCTCCGGCGACTGCCGCCGTCGACTGACTTGAGCGATTTGATGTCGGCCGGTGCCCTCGGGCTCATCGAGGCGGCGGGGCGCTTCGATCCGGCGCGCGGAGAGAGTTTCGAAGCTTTCGCCCGGATCCGTATCCGAGGTGCCATGTTGGACGACATCCGCGTACGCGACAGCATGTCGCGCGACATGCGGCGCACGTGGCGTGCCATCAACCGCTCGACGAGTGTGCTCACGCAGAGGCTCGGTCGTGCGCCCTTCGAGCAGGAGGTGGCGGACGAGGTCGGGCTGTCCCTCGACGAGCTCCGCAAGCAGCGTGCGCAGCTCGTCGGCGCGCGCGTCATCGGCCTCGACGACGCGGGCGCCGACCTGCTCGATAGGGTCGCCGACCAGAGCGCCGACGATCCCCAGGAGCTAGCGGCGCGCCGCGAGCTCATCGATCGGCTTGCGAGAGACATCGCGGCGCTGCCGCCGCGCATGCAGCAGGTGCTGTCGCTCTACTACCGTGAGAGCTTGAGCCTGCGCGAGATCGGGCTCGTCCTCGGTGTCACCGAGTGCCGCGTCTGTCAGATCCATGGCGAGGCGACGAAGCGCCTGCGCGCCGCGCGCCGCGGAGACGACGAAGCCCGCGAGGCGGCTTGATGGGAGGCGCCGCCCCGCCCGGGGCCCCGATCGACGATGTGGTAACGGGCGCGCGCGTGCTGCTCGTCGACGACGAGCCCGCGATCGCGCGCAGCCTCGCCCGCATCTTGGGCGCCGCCGGCCACGTCGTCTCGACGGCGCGCAGCGGGAAGGAGGCCGTCACGCTCCTGGCCTCGTCGACGTTCGACGTCGTCTTGAGCGACATCCGGATGCCGGGCATGGACGGACTCACGCTGTTGCGCGAGATCCGCGCCAAGGATCTGGATGTGCCCGTCGCCTTCATGACCGGAAGCCCCGCACTCGAGACGGTCATCGCGGCCATGGAGCACGGCGCGTTCAGGTATCTCGTGAAGCCCGTCGACGGCAAGGAGATCGTCGAGCTCGTCGAGCGCGCGTCCCAGCTCCACAGGTTCGCCCGGGTCCGCCGCGACGCGGCCGACGCGCTCGGCAGCAAACGCATCGGCGACCGGGCCGGGCTCGAGGCGCGTTACGCGTCTGGCGCCGACAAGCTCTGGATGGCGATGCAGCCCGTCCTGTCCTGGAGCAGCCGCTCCGTCTATGCGTTCGAGGCGCTCCTGCGCACCGATGAGCCAACGCTGCGCAACCCCGTCGACTTCCTGGACGCAGCCGAGCGCCTCGGCTGCACACGCGAGCTCAGCCGCCTCATCCGGCGGCGGATCGCGGGCATGATGGCGGGTGTGCCCACGTCTGCGAAGGTGTTCGTCAACCTCCTTCCATCCGACCTCGTCGACGAGGAGCTGTGCGCGCCCGACGGCGCGCTCACGGCGCACGCCCCGCACATCGTCCTCGAGGTCACGGAGCGCGCCGCTCTCGACGAGGTGCACGGGCTCGCGGGCGCCGTCACGCGCTTGCGCGAGCTCGGGTTTCACATCGCGCTCGACGATCTGGGCGCGGGCTACGCCGGCCTGTCGAGCTTCGCGCAGCTCGAGCCCGACATCGTCAAGGTCGACATGTCGCTCGTGCGAGGTATCCACACCTCGCCGATGAAGCAGAAGCTCTTCCAGTCCTTCACGACGTTGTGCCGCGTGCTCGACGTCGAGCTCGTCGCCGAGGGGGTCGAGGTCGCCGAGGAGCGGGACTGCCTGAGCCGACTGGGAGGCGATCTCTACCAGGGCTACCTCTTCGCGCGGCCGGCGCGCGGGTTTCCGGCGCCGGCCTTCTAATCTCCTGCTTGGTCTTACTTGGCCGCTTCGTTCGTGTGGCACTGGTAGCAGCCGAACCCGGTCGGCGTCTGAGGGGTCCACTCGGGCAAACCGAGCAGCTCGGCCACCTTCGGCTTCACGACGGTGCCCATGAACTTCACGGCGTCGGGCTTCTTCTGCTGGAGCGCCATGAAGCCGGCGCGGTCGGTCGGCGCCGGCAACTTGGGCAGCTTGGGGTTGGGCATCTTGAACTTGCCGTCGGTCGCGCCCTCACCGTGGCAGGTCGCGCAGGTGAACTTCTTGTAGTTTTTGGCGTCGTAGGCCTGGAAGGCCTGCTTCATCTCCGGCAGGACCTTCGTCTTCATGTACTTCTTCTTTTCAGCCGGGCTCATGTGCGCCCAGTCGATCTTTTTCGCCCCCGCCGAAGGCGCGGCCATGGGCGGCCCCGCGTCGGCGGCAGCGGCAACTGTGGTGCCGGCGAGGGAGAGTGACAAGCACGCGAATGAAACGAGGGAAGCGATCTTCATGGTATTCGGTCCTCCGATTGATGAGACGGCGTGCCCCCGGCGCGCCTTGGCCCGTCAGATGCCGCGACCACGCGTCGGGTTACAGATCCACGAAGGAAGGACGCGCGGATCGGTTATCGTGAGCCCGTGGGGGCGAATTCGTCGTGAGCGACGAGGCCACGGGCGCGGATGACGTCGGCGAGCCGTTCGGCGCGTCCTCGCCGTGGACCGGCGAGGCGCGGGTCCTCCTTGAGCGCGCCATCGAGCGACACGGTGGGTGGGCGGCCTGGCGGCGCATGGGCGGCCTCGCGCTCACGCTGCGATCGCTCACGGGGCTCGTACCGCGGTGGAAGGGCGTCGACGACACCTTCCCGATGCCGAAGCGGGCCGACGTCTGGGCCCGTCGCGGCCTCGTCGTGATGCATGACTTCCCCGCGGCGGGCCGGCGCGGCGTGTTCGCGACCGGGCAAGCTCAAATCCTCGAGGGTGAGCTCCTCCTCGAGGCGCGCGCCGATCCGCGGGGCTCATTCTCCGGATTTCGGAAACAACGGCGCTGGGCGCCGCTCGACGCGCTGTATTTCTTTGGCTACGCGCTCGCCCACTACCACTCCCTGCCGTTCTCGCTCACGGCGGCGCGGCCGCTCGGCGTCCGGCGGACCCGCTCCTCGGGCCGCGCACTCACGGGCGTGACCGTCGAGCTGCCACCGGCGCTCCACACTCACTGCCGCCGCCAGACCTTCTTCTTCGACGCCGAGGGTCTCCTGCGCCGTCACGACTACGTCGCCGACATCATCGGGTGGTGGGCGCGCGCCGCGCATCACTGGGAAGACTTGGTCGAGGTGGACGGGATCCCGATCGCGCGACGGCGGCGCGTCCTGGCGCGCTTGGGCCGCCTCGAGCTCCCGTCGGTCGCGCTCGACGCTCGCTTCGGCGACGTCGCCCCGCTCGGCGGCGCCGCGCCGCAACGGCCTCGCCTCGTCCTCGTGTGAGGCGAGCCGCGACCCCGGACGCTGGATTGGCGGCCGCTGGACGGCTATCCTGACCGCGGTTCTGGAGCTCCCACACGGAGGAAACGCCATGAAGTACGCCGCCGCGCTCTCTCTTCTCGTGATGGTCCACGTCGGCGTCGGCTGTAGCTCTTCGGGAGGCGGGACGACGGGCGCCGCCGGGAGCGGCGGAAACACGGGTGCGCCGGGCGCGGCGGGCAGCGACGGGACCGCCGGCGCGTCTGGGAGC
>DATKFB010000101.1:0-2219 GCA_035544435.1 Polyangia bacterium | reverse complement strand
CGGCCCCGCGCGCTACGGTCCCGGCCTGCGCGTCGGCTACTCGGGCGACGTCGCGATCTCCGCCGAGGAGATGGCGGCGCTCGTCGAGGATCTCACGATCTCGTTCGCGCTCGTGGGAGGCGCCGTCATCCTCGCGCTCGTCGTTTTCTACGGCTGGCGGCGGGCCGTCCCCGCGCTCTTCCTGCCGCTCTTCGCGGGCGCCGTGTACGCCTTCGCGCTCGCGAGCCTGCGCCCCTTCGGCGTCACGGAGCTCAACTCGAACACGGCGTTCCTCGGCTCGATCATCGTCGGCAACGGCGTCAACTTCGGCATCATCCAGCTCGCGCGCTACGTCGAGGAGCGGCGGCGCGGCGTCCCCATCGAGCGCGCCCTCGAGGTGGCGCTCGACGCGACCCGCAAGGGCACGCTCTCGGCGGCGCTCGCCGCGGGCGTCGCCTACGCGTCGCTCGTCGCGATGCAGTTCCGCGGCTTTCGGCAGTTCGGGATCATCGGCGGGCTCGGCATGGTGTTCGTGTGGGCGACCACGTTCGTGCTCGGGCCGTCCCTCATCGCCTGGCTCGACGGCGGCAAGCTCGCCGCCGGCCGATCCGCGCCGCGACGTCGCGTGCTCATGACCGGCGTCGCGCGCTTCGTCGTCGCGCGGCCGCGCGCGATCCTGGTCGGGGCCACGCTCGTCACGCTCGTCGCGGGGTGGCAGCTGCGGCGGTTCAGCGACGCCAGCCTCGAATATGACTTCTCGCACCTGCGTCGGCGCGACACGTGGGTCTCTGGCGAGGGCTTTTGGGGAAAGAAGATGGACGCGCTCCTCGGCCGCTACCTCACGCCCACGGCGCTGCTCACCGACAGCGTCGCCGAGGCGCGCGCGGTCGCCGCGAAGCTGCGCGACTCCCTCCGGGCCGCGCCGACCGCTTCGGCGCCCGCGCTCGTGTCGATGGTCGCGTCCATCCGCACGTACGACGACTTGCTGCCGCCCGACCAGGAGGCTAAGGCCGACGAGATCGAGGCGATCCGACGCAAGATGACGCCCAAGGTGCGCGCGCACATGTCCCACGAGGACGCGCGCCGCCTGGACGACCTTTTGGGCGCGCATCGACCTGTTCCCGTGACGGACGCCGAGCTGCCGCTGGCGCTCGCGACGGGGTTACGCGAGCGCGACGGTTACCGCGGCCGCGTCGTGCTGGTTTTCCCCAACCCCGCGCAGAGCTGGTGGCGGCGCGAGACCATCGACGGGTTCGTGCGCGCGCTGCGCGCCGCCGCGCAGGCACCCGTCGCGCTCGGAGGCCGGCCCGCGCGCGTCGCCGGGGGCCCTGCCCTGACCTCGGACATCATCGAGTCCATGCGCCGCGACGGCCCCCTCGCCTCGCTGTTGGCGTTCCTGGGCGTCGTCGCGACCGTGATCCTGATCTTCCGGCGCGGGCTCGCGACGCCCTTCGTGATCGGCTCGCTGCTCGTGGGCGTCGCATGGATGCTGGGCGCGGCGCTGGGGCTCGGCATCAAGATCAACTTCGTGAACTTCATCGCTTTCCCCATCACGTTCGGCATCGGCGTGGACTATGCCGTCAACGTCATGGCCCGCTATCTGCGCGACGGCTCCCGCGACGTCGAGGCTGCCGTGCGCGAGACGGGCGGCGCCGTTGGGCTCTGCTCGCTCACGACGATCATCGGCTACTCGTCGCTCCTCGTGGCCCAGAACGTCGGTCTCTTCCTCTTCGGCGTGCTGGCCGTGCTGGGAGAGCTGACCTGCCTCACGACGGCCGTCATCGTGCTGCCCGCCGTGCTGCGGCTCTTCCGCCGCGGAACGACCTCAGGGATCGAGCTTAAACGAGGGACCGCCCGCGACGCCGGCGTCGGACAGGAAGGCGTTCATGGCGGCGGAGCGCTCGGAGGCGAGGACGTCAGCTCCAGTCTCTGAAGCCCAGCGTCAGCCCGAGTCGTGCGCTCGGCCCACCCGGGTCGCGCTCCGTTCAGGGAGGCAGTAACCTTCGGCCATGCGACTGCTTCATACGATGTTGCGGGTCGGTGACCTCGAGGCCTCGAAGAGGTTTTATTGCGAGGCGCTCGGGATGAAGGTCCTCCGCGAGAAGGACTTCCCCGAAGGCAAATTCACACTCTGCTTCATCGGCTACGGAGATGAGTCCGACCATTCTGTGATCGAGCTGACCTACAACTACGGGCGCTCAGAATACGCGCTCGGTGACGGCTACGGCCACCTCGCGTTG
>DATKFB010000100.1:0-8483 GCA_035544435.1 Polyangia bacterium | reverse complement strand
CGCCGCCGTTTCGCCAACGGCCGAGGCGATCACGCAGACGGCCGCTGGCGGGCACACGCCGCCGCGCGAGTGTCTCGTCGAGGCCCTGACGCGTCTCTCGCCCGAGCCCAAGGACCCCGTCGTCGTCGCGGCGCTCGTGGCCGCCCTCGCGGGCGCGAGCGAGAAGGAGGAGCGTCTTGTCACGGGCGCGCTCCGGCGCGCGGCCGAGCCGCCCGTCGCGACCCTCGCGGCGATCATGAACGCCGCTTCGACGGCCCCCGAGGATCGCGCGCGCGTCGCGCGGGTGCTCGGCGGCTTGGAGCATGCGCGGGCCGCCGAGGCGCTGGTCGCCGCCGTCGGCCAAGGGACACAAGGCCAGCGCGACACCGTCGTCCTCGCGGCCGCGGCCGCGCCCAAGCTCGACGCGGGCATGCTCTTCGCGGCCATCGCGGCGGGCGACGGGTCGGTGAATCGGCAGGCCGATCTCCTGCGCGTCATTCCGGCGCTCGTCAAGCGGGCGCCCGAAGCGGCAGCGCCCGCCCTCGCCCTCCTGCGCGCTGCGCTCGCGCAGTCCCGTCCCTTCGAGGTGCGCAGCCGCGCGGTCCAGGCGCTCGGGGCGCTCGGCCCCTCCGCCGTGCCCGTCCTCTCCGACGTCCGCGCCCACGCCGACGACCCGGTCCTGCGCCACCTCGCGGCGCGCGAGCTCGCCGCCGTGGGCGGCGCCGAGGCGGTGGCGGCCCTGCGGGCGGCCCTCGCCGACCACGATCCGCGCGTACGCGAGACGGCGGCCGACGGGCTCGGCCAAGCTCGCGATGTCGCCGCCGCCGCGCCGCTCATCGGGGCCGCCAAGCAGGAGCCGTGGCCCTTCGTGCGTCGCGCGGAGCTCGAGGCGCTCGGCCACCTCTGTGGCGCCGGCGCGACGGACCTGCTCGTGCGCGCCATCGAGCGCGACGTGGCCGAGGTGCGCCGCGCCGCCCTCGTGGGCCTCACGCGTTGCCAGGACGCGCGCGCGCGGCCGCTGCTCCTGCGCGTCCTCGGGCGGCGCAACGAGGCCTCGACGGTGCGCGAGCTCGCCGCGGCGCTCCTGGGCGAGATGGGCGATCGCGCGGCCGCGCCCGCCATGGCCGCCGCGCTCGCCCGGCAGGTCAACGAGTCGGAGGAGGACCTGTCGGTCGAGGGCGTCGCGGAGACGACCTTGCGATCGCTGGCACGCCTGGGCGGCCCCGAGGCCGCCGCGGCCGCCGCGAAGCTCGCCAAGGACATGCGTCACCCGTTCCAGTCGACGGCGGTCGAGGCGCTCGGCGTGCTGTGCGACCCCGGGGTGGGCGCGGCGACGCTGCGCGAGCTCGAGGCGGGCCACGTCGCCGCGCTGGCCCTCGCGGCGCAGAACGCCACGAAGCGCTGCGCCTCGGCGCGCTGAGCGGCCGCGCTCAGCCCGGCTCGGTGCCGGCGCCCACGCCCGAGGCGGTCCACGCCGCTCGGAAGTCGACGAGGCGGCCGAATCGCGGGACGTCGGCCATCGCGCGGAGCACGATCCAGTCGAGGGCGCACCCGAGCGAGAGCGCCGCGCCGGACAGGGGGCGCGCGAAGGCGGGCATGTGCGCGTCGAGCCACTTGAGCGTCGTCGCGACGCGATCCGCTTGGCGCGAGACGTAGCCGTGATCGGGCAACTTGTCGCGCAGCAGGTAGAAGCGGTTGATGGCCGCGTCGAGCGCGCCCTCGACGGCGACGGTGAGGGCGCGGCCAGTCCAATCGTCGGACGAAAGCTCGAAGCCGGCGGCGCGCAGCGCGGGCGCGTGGCGCGCCCAGAGCCACGCCGCGATGAGCCCGGAGTCGGGGAGCACGCGCGGCGCGCCGTCGTCGAGCGCGCCCGCGGCCCCGGACGGACCCATCTCGATGACGGGCACCTTTCCCAGCGGCGCGATGGTGGCGAGCGCGGCCGCACCTTCCGCGGCGCGCGTGTCGACCAGCGTCACGGAGAGCCCTGCGGCGCGCGCCAAGATGCGGATCTTGCGCGTGTAGGGCGACGTCGTCGTGCCGTAGAGCTTCACGACGGGCGGCGCGACCGAGCTTCCGGCGGCACCGCCCTTCTCGAAGGACGGCTGGAATCCCTCGATGGTTCCCATCTAGCTTCGAGGCAGCTGGGCCAGCGCCTGTTTGAGCAGGTCGTTCTTCGGGTCCGTCTCGAGGCCGCGCTCGAACATGTTGCGCGCCTTCGGGATCTCTTTGGCCGTGAGGTGCATGCGGCCCAGCATGAGGTAGACCTCGGCCTTCGAGACGCCCGTCGTCGCTTCGTCGAAGCTCTGGAGCAACAAGGACCGGTAGAACTTGCGGGCCGTCTCGTGGTCGCCGCGCTCGAACGCGAGGCGGCCCAGCGCCGAGAGCGTGAGCGGATGAGCCGGATCGAGCTTGTAGGCGGCGCCGAAGTGCTCCGCGGCCCCGTCGAGGTTGCCCTCGGCGATGGCGATGGCGCCGAGCCGCTGATACCAGCGCGCCGCCTCCTTCCCGCGCCGGGCCTTCGTGAGCTGCTCGATGAGGTCGCGCGCGATCGCGACGGCCTCGGGCGTGCGGCCAGCGGCGATGAGCGCGTCGGCCAGATCTTCGCGGCCCCCGATCTCGTCGGGCGCGATCGTGACGAGGCGCTCGAGCACGGGCACGGCCTGTTTTCCCCGGCCGAGCTTCTTGTAGAGGCCCGCGATCTCCGTGAGGAGCTTGCGTTGGACGTCCGGGGCCGCCGCCGCGCCCAATCCTTCGGAACGCAGCTCGAGGAGCTGGACGAGGCGCTCGTCGTCGCCGGCCGAACGCGCCAGCTCCTCGAGGGCCTCGATTGTGGGCCCGTGCGTGGGCGAGGCGTCGAGTGCGCGCAGGAGCAACGCCTCGATCTCCGCGCTGGGCGCCTCCGAGCCGTGCTGGGCGCGCAGGATTTGGGCGCTGCGGTAGCTGATCTCCGCGAGCTCGGGGCCCGACGTCGCGGCGGCCGCGGCGCGCTCGAGGGCGGCGCTCGCGTCTTCCCACCGCTCGGCGGTCTCCTGAATTCGCGCCATCGAGAGCAGCGCCGCGACGTTCTTGGGGGCTACCTCGAGCACGTTCTCGAGCGCCTCGACGGCGCTCTCGGGCGACGACAGGTCGCGCTCCCAGACGTCGGCGATCGCGACGCGCAGGGCGAGCTCCGAGGGCTTGCGGCCGGCCGCGCCCTCGAGGTCGGCGTGCTTGCCGAGCACCTCGACGAGGTCGTACCAGCGCTCGCCCGAGCGCAGCAGGCGCTCGAGCTCGAGGTACCCTGCGCCGTTCGACGGATCGACGTCGAGCACCTGGCGCAGGTAGCCGCTCGCTTGCTCGAGATCGTCGAGGCGCGTCTCGGCGTTCTTGGCCAGCTTGAGTAGCACGGCGACCTGCGCGGGCCCCGATGTCGCCGCGGCGTTCAGGCGGCGCTGCAGCACGTCCTGCAAGGTCGCCCAATCTTCCCGTCGCTCCTCGATGGCCTCGAGCGCGCCCAGCACGGTCGCATCCTCGGGCGCGCCTTCGAGCGCCTCGCGGTAGGCTTCGGCGGCGCCGCCGACGTCGTTTTGTTGCAGGCGCAGCCCGCCCACGCGCGCCCAGAGCGCCGCGCGCTCGGCGGGCGCCTCGGCGAAGCGCGCGCGCTCGGCGAGCGCGCCGACGAGCGCGTCCTCGCCGAGCTGCCCCGTGGCCTCGTACAGCCGCGCGAGCTCGCCGAGGGCCTCGGCGTCGCCCTCCTCGGCGGCGCGCAGCGTCTGCCAGGCCGCGATGGCGGCGGCGACGTCGCCACGCTGTTCGTGCAGGCGCGCCGCCTCGCCGAGCCGGCGCTTGCGGGCCTGCGGGTCGAGCTCGAGCGCGGCGCGCCGCTCGAGGATCGAGGCCAGGTGTGGGGCGGCGACGGCGCCCGCGCCACGGTAGAGCGCCTCGAGCGCCGACAGCGCGTCGACGTTCTCAGCGTCGGACGCGAGGACGAGCTGATAGAGGCGCTCGGCGCCCGCGGGATCGGCCGGGGCGACCTCGTAGAGGCGCGCCGCGCGCAGCGCGAGCTCGCGCGCGGCGTCGGCCGCGGCGGCGCCGAGGACGGCCTCGATGCGGGCGGCGCCCTCGTGCGGGACGCCGGCGGCGGCAGCGATGCGCTCGAGATCGTCGAGCGCGCCGCCGGGCATGGGCTCCTCCTTGAGGGCGCGGCCGAGGGCGTCGAGCGCGCGCGTGGCGTCGCCGAGGCGCGCGTCGCAGATCTCGGCGATCTTTCGCAGCCAGTGGGCGCGCTCGGCGGCGTCGTCGCGCAGGCCCACGCGGAATTCGTAGAGCCCGAGCAGCTCTTCGTTGTCGCCGCGCGCCTCGGCGAGCGGCTCGAGGATCTCGAGGGCGCCCTCGCGCGTCTCCTGCCGCTCGAGCAGCTCGACGAGGGCCCCGTGCGCGGCGCGGTGACCCGGGTTGCGCTCGAGCGCGTCGCGAAAGGCCGCGAGGGCGCCCTCGGCGTCGTCGAGCGCGCGCAGGCGCAGCTCGCCAAGGGCCGCGAGGAACTCGGCCTGCGCCATGGAATCGGCGGCGACCTCCGCCTCGCGCCCGAGGATCTCGCCGAGCTCGGCGTGCGCGTCCTGACGGCGCAGCACGCGCTCGAGCGCCGCGAGCACGATCGCCTCGTCGCCCGGCAGGCTCAGGGCCTGCCGCAGATAGTCTGCCGCCTTCGACAGGTCGGCCAGCTGGTTCTCGTGGAGCTCGGCGAGCCGCATGGCGAGGGCGCGTTGCAGCGAGGCGTCGAACGTCGCGTCGATGCGCTCGGCGTAGACGCGCGCGAGACCGGCGAAGTCGCCCGTGGCGGCGGCGAGGCGCTCGAGCGCCTCGCGCGGGGCCGAGGCCGTCGCCTCCTCCGTGAGCGCGCGCGCCCAGGCGTCGAAGGCGCGGCCGACGTCGCGCCGCGCTGTCTCTTCGATGCGCGCGATCTCGGCGAGCGTGGCGATGCGCTCGGCGGCGGCGTCCTCGGCGGCGAGCCGCAGCTCGAGGAGCTCGACGACGCCCGTCCAGTCGCGCGCGGCGCGCAGCACGGGCTCGAGCGCCGCGATCGCGGGCAGGCGGTAGTCGGCGCCGCGCGCGATCGTCGCGAGCGCGTCGCGCGCGCCGGCGTGCTGGGGGGACGCCCCCAGGATCTTCCGATAACGCGCGATGCCTGCCTCGACGTCTCCGAGCTCGACCTCGGTGAGACGCGCGGCGCGCAGCGCGAGCGCGTCGCGGGCGTCCGCGCTCGTTTCGCCCGCGGCGCGGTCGTCGAGGACCTCGAGCAGGTCGGCGTGGCGCTCGTCGCGCGTGAAGATCGCGTCGAGGGCCGCCAGCGCCTCACGATCGGCCGGCGATTCCTCGAGCACCGTGCGCAGATGTTCGACGGCTTGATCCGGCTCCTGGAGCCTGTCGTCGTAGAGGCGGGCGAGGTCGAGGTGGAGCGCGCGTCGGACGGCGGGGAGCTCGACGAGCTGGAGCTTGCGTTCGAGGACCTCGGCGAGCTCTCGAAAGGACGAGCCGGCGGCGTGGAGCTGAGCGAGCGCGTCGAGCGCCTCGACGTCGTTGGCGTCGATCTCGAGCACGGCCTCCCAGGCGCGCCGCGCGGGCTCGCTCTGCTTGAGCGCGTCCTCGTAGAGCACGGCGACGCGCTTCGTGATGGCCTTCTTCTCGGTCGCGTCGAGCGTCACCTCGGCGTGCTTCTCGAGGATCTCGACGAGCTCGTCGGGGCGCGCCGCCTGCGAGAGCAGGCGCTCGAGGGCGCGGAACGCGTCGGCGTCGTCGGGGCGCGCGGCGAGCGCCGAGCGCCACGCCTCGACGGCCTGCGCGACGTCGCCGAGGTGCTCCTCGGAGAGTCGGGCGGCGATGCCCCAAAGCTGGGCCTGGAGGTCTGGGTCGATGGCCTCGACGGCTCCCTTGCCGAGCGTCGCGACGAGCGGCGCGTACTGGCGCGCCGAGACGGCCAACTCCTCCATCTCGCCGAGCGTGTCGGCCGAGCTGACGTCGACGAGCCAGGCGCGCGCGCGGCAATCGAAGGCCAGGTCGAGCCGCCCGAGGCGTTGGTAGTTGTCGGCCATCTCGCGCAGGATCGCGACGCGCTGCTCGCGATCGTCGATCGTCTCGAGCTGTGCCTCGAGGGCGCCCACGAGCTTGCCGCGATCGCCTGTGGCGCGGTACACGGGCTCGAGCACGACGGCCACGCGTTGGCGATGATCGGGATCGGCCGCGACGCGCTCGAGGGCGGCGATGGCCTCGCGCCTGCCGGGCGATTGCTCGAGGACCTCGGCGTAGCGATCGATCGCGGCCGAAACGTCGGCGATCTTCGTCTCTAGGACGTCGGCGAGGCGCAACGTCACGGCCTCGCGGTCGGCGGGCTCGGTGACGCGCGTGAGCACGAGCGCCAGGTGGTCGCCGAGGTCATGCCACAGCTCCTCTGCGGAGAGCAGGCGCTCGAGCTCGGCGTCCGTCGAGCGGTCGGTGGGATCGAGCTCGGCCGCCTCCTGCAACGTCCCGATGGCGCGGCTGCGGTTGCCGAGCCGCTCCTCGTCTAGCTTGGCGCTGCGGCGCAGGAGCGTCAGCTTGGCGATGGCGTCGATCGTGCGCCCGGCCTGCTCGTCGACGAGCTCGCGCAATTCGTCCCAGGCCTCCCACCGCTCGAGCGCGCTCTCGTAGAGCTGCGCGACGGCCCGGTCCCCGGGGAGCGACTCGAAGAGTCGGCGGTAGTACTTGCGCGCCTCTTGCTGATCGCCGAGGCGGAGGTCGAAGATCTCGGCCGTCCGGCGCACGACCTCAAGCACGGCCGGATCGTCGCTGAGCTCGTCGGCGACGTAGCTCGCGAAGAGCGCGCCGACGTCCTGCCAGCGGCCGAGCTTGTCGGCGAGGCGCAAGAGCGGCTCGGCGCTGTGCCGATCGGTGGGCGCCTCCTGGAAGACCTTGCCGTACCAGCGCAACGCGCTGTCGAAGTCCTCGAGCTGCTCCTCGTACAGGCGAGCGATTCGCTTCGTCCAGGCGACGCGCTCGGCCGGATCGTCGACCTGCAGGAGGCGGATCTCCCCGATCTTGATGAGCTGCGGCCAGTCGCCGCGGCCCGCGTACACGGGCTCGAGCAGCTCTGCCGCTGCGCCCTGGACGGCGACGTCGTCGAGCATGCCCTCGAGGAGCGCGATGGCGCCCGGGTGGTCGGGATCGCCCTGCAGCACGACGCGCAGGTGGCCGAGGGCGCTCTCGCGGTCGCGCTGGCGATCGTGCTCGATCTGCGCGAGGCGGAAGCGAATCGCCACGACGTCGCGCTCGGCGAGGCGTCCCCGCGTGAGCGTCTCCTCGAGAAAGCGCGTGAGGTCGCTCCAGCGCTCTGTCTCGGTGTAGAGCCGGTCGAGGGCCTCACGCGCTTCGCGCGCGCCGTCGCCGGGCGGCGCGAGCTCGACGACGCGCTCGTAGGCGGCGATGGCGTCGTCGGGCCGCCGGAGCGAGGTCTCGGCGAGCTGTCCGAGCTGGCCGCGCAGGCGCTGCTCGGCGGCGGCGTCGCGCGTGACGTCGCGCGCGAGGTCGGCGCGGCGCGCGACGATCTCGTAGAGCGCTTCGGTGTCGGCCGTCTCGCGATAGATGCCGTCGAGTGCCGCGAGCGTGGGCTCGTCCTCGGGCAACCGATCGAGCACGCGCCGGTAGTAATCGGCGGCGCCCGAGGCGTCGCCGGCGGCGCGCGCGGCGTCGGCGATGAAGCGGTCGAGGCGCAGCTTGACGCCCTCGTCGAGGACGTCCGGGCTGATGTCGCGGTAGAGCACGGCGACCTCGGCCAGCCGGCCCGCGCCCGCGAGCCGTTCGTAGGCGTCGAGCAACGCCGGGAGCTCCGGTTCGGCGAGCCCGTCGCGGATGGCGAGCGCCGTTGTCGCGAAGGCGCCCTCGGCGTCGCGCAGGCGTCCCTCTTGCAGCGCCGCGAGCCGCATGCGTTGCTCGAGGCGCGTGCGCGCGTCGTCGCCGCCGTCGACATAGACGAGCACGACGCCCGCGAGGTCGGCGTAGCGCCCCGTCCGCTCGTACACCGGCTCGAGCGCCTGGGCCGCCGACAGGCGCAGGCCGGCGTCGACCGACGGCTGCAGGAAGCGCTCGAGCGCTGCGAGCGCCTGCGGGTCCTCCTGCCCCTGTCCTTTCTGTTGCCCCTTTTGGCCTCCCGACGTCGCGGCGAGTACCTCGCGCCAGCGCTCGAGGGCGTTCGGCGCGTCTCCGAGCGGGCCCTCGAGCAGGGCCGCGATCTGGCGCAGGAGCTCGACGCGCGCGGGTCCCTGGACGAGCGAGAGCCGGCGCTCGAGGATTTCGAGGCGATCCCGATGACGGCCCTGCTGCTCGTAGAGGCGGGAGAGCGTCTCGAGGGCGCTGGCGTCCTCCGGGTTCTCGTCGAGGATGGCGACGCAGGCGGCGATGGCCTCCTCGACGTCTCCGACGTCCTTCTCGAGCAGCCCCGCCACGCGGCGCCACAGCTCCTGGCGCGCCGCCGGGTCGCGCGCCAGGTCGAT
>DATKFB010000099.1:0-4800 GCA_035544435.1 Polyangia bacterium | reverse complement strand
CGAGCGTCGGCGCTCGCCCACGATGCCCCGCTGCTCGGGGACGACGGCCCACTGCTCGAGCATCGACTGCGGCCCGTCTTCCGTCGCGCCGGCGGCTTTGACGGCGAGGACGCCCGCGTCGAGCAAGCGCTTGACCACCCGCAGGGTGTCGAAGACGCGGAAGGGGCTCTCTTCGATGACGTCCGTGAGCGTGCGCTGGCCGTCGAAGAGGCGGAGCGCCGGCCCGAGCTGGCTCGGCTGCAGACCCGAGCTGCCGGGGTCGCGGTCACCTGACGGGACGTACACGCATCGCGGCGCGCCGAGCTCGCGCGCCGCGTGGGCAAAATCGCGAAGAAAGCGCTCGCACTCGTCGAGCAGCTCCTGCGCCGAGAGGTGAAGGTTCGAGCGCTTCGGCACGACGCGGAACTTCAGCGAGAGCGCCGCCTCCTCCCACAGCAGGAGCTGGTGCAGCGCGGGCAGACCCTGCAGACCCGCGATGTGGACGGCCATGACGGCGCCGTCGGAGATGCGCAGCTCGGCGCGCTTGTTCCCGCGCGACAGCAGGATGATCCCGGAGCGGCCCGTCACCGCGAGCGCGCGAAGCAGGTAGAAGAGGCCGTGGTACTCGGACAGGCGCGCCTGCACCTCGACCTCGGGATGCGGCGCGTTCGGGACCGAGTGCGATAGCGTCAGGAGGCGGCTCACGTTGACGACGTCGCGCACGAACAGCGGCGTCGCCACGAAGTCGTTGGCGCCCGCTGCGAGGGCCGCCTGGCGCAGGTCGGGCGCGCCGACGGTTACGATGGGCACGCGGCGCACGGGCGCGCCCCGCTTGATGCCCGTGATGACGTCGAGCCCGGATCTCTCGGGCGCGCGCAGCGAAACGACGGCGAGCTGCGGCGTCGTCGTGCGCAGGAGATCGGGCGCGAGCTTGGGATCGGACGTCCCCGCGACGGTGCAGCCCTCGCGCTCGAAGCCGTAGGTCAAGGTCTCGAGGCCGCGCGGATCGGGATCGACCAGAAGCAAGGTAGAGAGCTGGTTCATGAAGGAGGTAAGCCCACTCCAGTATAGGGCGAGCCGGGCGGCGATTGTTGGCGGAAGCACATCGGCCGGGGCCCGGTCATCTGAAGGTAAGTGTGGGGCGATCCGCCGCGGCGTCAAAATATCGACGATTTGGCCAGGAACCGCGTTGACGAGCCGGGTCAGCGCCGTTAGCCTTCCCCGCGCTCGGCGACCCGCTGCGCACGCTGCACCCCCGATGGCCGACGAATCAGACGCACCGAAAGGAGCCTCGCGGCCCGCCCGAACGCCCACCGTCGACGAGCTCGTGGGCTACTTTCACGGCGGCGACAAGCCGCGCTCGGCGTTTCGCGTCGGCGTCGAGCAGGAGAAGATCGCGGTGCGCGCCGACGGAATGCCCGTGCCCTACGAGGGGCCGGATGGGATCGCGGCCCTGCTCGCCGCGCTCGAGGCCCGGGGCTTCTCGGCGCAGCGCGAAGGCAGGCACACGATCGCCCTCGCGCGCGGGGGCGACCGCATCACGGTCGAGCCGGGGGGGCAGGTCGAGCTCTCGGGCGCGGCGTTGCCCACGGCCGCCGAGTGCGCCGCCATTCTTCGCGCTCACGTCGTCGAGGTGCGCGAGGCGGGCGCCTCGCTCGACATGCGCTTCCTGGGCATCGGCGCGCGGCCGTTCGGAACGATCGACGACGTGCCCTGGCTGCCCAAGCGGCGCTACGCCGTCATGCGGGCCTACTTCCCTGAGCAGGGCAAACAGAGCCGCCTCGCGCACTACATGATGAAGCAGACGGCCACCGTTCAGGCCAACTTCGACTACCTCGACGAGGCCGAGGCCGTCGCGAAGATGCGAACGGCGTTCGGCGTGACGTCGATCGTGACGGCGCTCTTCGCGGCCTCGCCGGTGAGCGAGGGCAGGCCGAACGGGTACAAGAGCGTGCGCGCCGCCATCTGGCTCGAGACCGACGAGGAGAGGGCGGGCCTCCTGCCGTTCGTCTTCGCACCCGGGTTCTGCTTTGGCGACTACGCGGCGTGGGCGCTCGACGTGCCGATGTTTTTCGTCCTGCGGGGCGGCGTGTACCGTCCTACGCGCGGGCTCACCTTCAGGCGCTTCCTCGGCGAGGGCTTCGAGGGCGAGACGGCGACCATGGCCGATTGGGAGCTGCACCTGTCGACCCTGTTCCCCGAGGTGCGCCTCAAGCGCTACATCGAGCTGCGCGGCGCCGACGCCGGCCCGCTCGACGTCGCGATGGGCTTGGCGGCCTTGTGGCGCGGGCTGCTCGACGACGCCACTGCCTGCGCCGCGGCTTGGGGGCTCGTGACCGGCGCGTCGATGTCGGAACGCGAGGCCTTGCGCCGGGCCGTGCCGCGCGAGGGGCTGGCGGCGCGGCTCGGGCGCCACGTGGCGCGCGACCTCGCCGTCGAGCTCGTGGCCGTGGCGCGCGCGGGGCTCGCGCGTCTACCGGGCGGCGGCGAGGACGCGCGGCTCCTGGCGCCGCTCGAGGCCTACGCGTCGGCCGGGCGCTGTCCCGCCGATGAGCTGCTCGACGACTTCGCGCGCGCGGGAGGCGATCCGGCGCGCCTCGTCGCAAAGTGGGAGCTCGTTCCGTAGGGGGCCAAAGGCTGGCGCCGGCGCGGGCTCGCATGTTAAGAACGGCCGTTCGAGCTCGGTGCCGTGGCCAAGTGGTAAGGCGAGGGTCTGCAAAACCCTTATTCCCCGGTTCAAATCCGGGCGGCACCTCCGCGCGGGAGGGGCTTCGCCCCTCCCGCGGACCCACCCCATTTTGTAAGGTGAGCCGGTGCGGCGGAGCCGCGCGGGACCCTCCCAGGGTCCCGAATTAAATAGTCTCGGTGGTGGGACGACTATTTGTTGGGGGCGTGTTGGGGGCGCCTAGGCGGAGGTAGCGGGAGGCCATGTCGAACTCGAAGAAGGAGAACATCCGCGTCTCGACGACCTTCTTCCAGAGTTGGTGGGCGTCTTCGGGCTTGCCGTCGCCGAGGCGGCGCATGGCCTCGTAGAAGTAGATCTCGGCGCGCTTGCCCACGGTGTCGGCGGCGGCGAGGGCCTGGTCGTACGTGACCTTGCCGGTCTCGAAGCGTGCCAGCATGTGGGTCCAGGCGGCGCCGCGCCGCGGGCGTAGCTCGCCGTGCCGCTCGTCGAGGGTGCGCAGATAGGCGTCGGCCACGGGGTCGGCGGTCTTGTTCGTCCGGCGCGTCAGATCGTGGATCCACAGCGACGTGTACACGCGCACGTACTCGGACACGGCGCGCGAGGGGCGCGTGAGGGCCCGGTGGTAGATCGAGACCGCCTCGTCGGTCTCGCCGTTTTGCACGAGGAACGCCACGGTGTCGATGTACGTCTGGTCGCGGTCGCCGTCCTGCTCGAGCGCCTCCTCGAACTTCTGCATGCCCTCGGCGTGGCGCCCGAGCAGATAGAGCAGACGGCCCACCTCGATCTCCGCCTCGGCGGCAGACGAGACCGTCTTGCGCCGCAGGTGCTCGATGAGGAGGCGCTCCCAGTCGACGAGCGAGCCGCGCCAGGCGACGTCGGCCTCCTCGCGCTTGCCCCCGACGTCATACGCGTCACCGAGCAGGCGCTGCAGGCGCGCGTGACCCTCGACGGAGCCGATGGTGTCGGGCTGGTTGTCCTTCATGGATTGGGCCCGCATGGCCTCGAGCCCTTCGTGAAGGATCTGGGCGGCGCGCTGCGGATCGCCGCGCTTGAGCGCGAGGCTCGACAGCTCCGTGGTGATCTCCGCCGTGGGCTCGCCTTCGTCGCGCGCGCGCAAGAACGCCGGCTCGGCGCGCTCGATCTGCCCCGTGTTGACGTAGCTGCGGCCCACCTCGAAGTCGATGTCTGCGTCCCGCAGCTTGAGCTGGGTGGTCTTGAAGCGCTGGCGTGCCCGCGCGAACTGGCGCCGCACGACGTCCGCCTCGGCGAAGGCCGGCGGGTCGCGCTCGGGATCGAGGCGCAGCCGCAGGCGCAGGAAGTAGAGCTCCATGAGCTCCGCGGAGACGCGCGCCTGCGCGTCGTCGGAGCCGGGCGTCTTCTCGAGCACGGCCGCCGCCTCCTCGAGGCGGCGGATCGCGACGAAATAGGACGAGGCGGCGCGCGCCACGTGCGCGGTCAGCAGCAGGAGCTCGACGTCAACCGGCGCGCGGTCGAGCCCCGCCTCGAGCACGCGGAAGGCCGCCAGCGGATCGGCGGTGTCGGTCGACGTGCCGCCCAGCAGCTCGACGCGCGGCAGGAACCGGCGCGCGAGCGCGAGGTAGGCGGCCGCGGCGGCCTTGGGCTGGGCGGCGGCCTCGAGCAGCGCGCGCAGATCCGGATCGTCACCCGCGTCGCCGGCCAGGGCCGCCGTCCGCTTCGCCGCGAGCTCGATCGCGCCCGCGCGCAGGTAGAGCGTCGCGAGGTTGAGGACGCCGCGCTGCATCTCGTCGCCGTGCGCGATGAGAAGCTCGCCGAGCGCGCGCCGCGCCGACTCGCCCCCGCCACCGACGGGGTGCCGCAGCGCCTCCGAGAACTTCTTCTGGCGATCCACGTAGAGCGCATCGAGCCGCTCAACGACCGCGGGCGCGGGCCAGTCGGGGAGGACGCCCTCGAGGATTTCGACGGCGCCCGGCACGCGCCTGAACGTCGCCGACTCGGTGCTCTCGCCCGCCTCCTCGCTCCAGCGCACGAGTTCGTCGAGCCGGTCGTTCCACATTTTCGCGTCGGGCGTGCCCGCCGCGAGCGTCGCGAGCGCGGCCACGGCGAGCGTCGCCGGCTGCTGCGCGCCCTGCGGCGAGAAGAGCGCGAGGACGAGC
>DATKFB010000098.1:0-7506 GCA_035544435.1 Polyangia bacterium | reverse complement strand
GATCGGACTGTGCTGAACAAAACGGGCCAACACCGCATCGAGAATCATCGATCCCGATCAGCATCTCGCCCGGACTATCTGTCCAATTCTTCACGCTTTTCGCATGTTCATGCCCTTCGGTTCGACACCTTGAAAGGGGTGGCCGTGAGGGCGCGCAGCCCACGCTCGAAGTCGGCGAGCGCGCCGTCGATGACGGCCTCCTCGATCTCGGCGCGCGGGTAGGTGACGCCCAGGTACATCCGGCCGCCGAGGCCGACGGAGCCGACGTAGGGGCCGAGCGCCGGCGTGACGAAGGCAAGCGCGTCGGCCCGCGCCGTGGCGCCGTGGCCGTTGAGGAGATCGGCGTCGCCGAGGTTGGAGCAATGCACGGTGACCTGCGCGAGGCGTCCGCGCCGCTTGAGCGCGCGCACGCACCACCCGAGCAGCCTGCGCCCGAGGAGCCGCGGCGCGAGCTCGGCGAGGAGCAGGGGGACGCCCATCTCGCGCCGCTCGAAGCGCCCGAGGACCTCGCGCATCCGCGCGTGGACCTCGGCCAGCGCCGCCTCGAGGTCGTCCGCTCTCGTGACGCGCACGAGGAAGCTCGCGACGTAGTTCCCGAAGGTGGGCCGGCGCTCGGGCGGAAAGTAGGGGCGCAGGTCGACGGAGACGCGCACGCTGCCGACCGCGCGCGCGCGCGGCGCGGCGCGCCCCGCGAAGCTCGCGCCCAGGGCGGCGATCACGAGCTCGCTCACGGTGCAGCCGCGCGCCGCGGCGGCCTGCTTGATGGCGGCGAGCGGCACCGACACGTCGTGCAGGCGAACGCTCGTCGGGCCGAAGGCGCCGCGCTCCTTCACGAGGGTCAACGCCGGGCTCTGCTTTCCGGCCGCCCTTTCCCCGCGCTGCCAAGCCATCTGTCGCCAGAGGCCGCGCGTCGGCAAAAAGGCGGCGCGCATGCCCGGGTCGTCGAGGGGCTGCGCTGCGAGCTCTTCCCCGTTGAGGTGTGCCATGAGCGCGTCGAGGAGCTTCAGCATCCCGCGCCCGTCGCACACGACGTGATGCAGGCTGAGCACGAGCACGGGCCGTGGCCCGCCCGTGAGGAAGCGCGCCCGGAGCGGCAGGGCGCGCGCGAGGTCGAATGGCTCGTTGGCGAGCTCGTCGAGGAGGGACTGCAGCCGGGCCGCGTCGCCCGCGCCCTCGGCGACGGTGACGGCGCGGAAGGCCGACTCGAAGAGGGCGTCGACGCGCGCTCCTTCGGGCAGCACGGCGAGCCGATGCCCGAGAGCGGTCGGCTCGACGAGGCCGCGCAGGCGCGGAAAGAGCCGCACGAGGTGGCGCAGACCAGCCCGCACGTCCGCCTCCGCGTGAGGCTCGTGAAAGCGAAGGACGTGGATTTGGCCGATGGCGCCGGCCACGCTCTCGAGCGCGAGGTAGAGGCGCTCCGAGCGGTTGAGCCCGACGTGGGCCAGGGCGGTCATGCGCGCTACGTCAGGCACATCTCGTGCCCGACGTGACAAGCCAGATCCTGTTCGCGAAGGACGTTCGTGTCACCGCGCCGGCAAAGCTGATAGAGCAGGGTGGCGGTCTGGGTCGTGAAGTAATTGGGCTCGACCTCGGCGAGGAGGCTCTCGCGGTCGTAGTCGCAGACCGCCACCATGTGGAAGTCCGCGGCGGCGCCGCTCTCGTACAACGCCTCGAGGAGCGCCGCGAAGACGGCGCCGCGGCGCGCGGCGGGCAAGTCGAGGTCGAGCTCCTGCGTCGTCAGGTAGAGGATGCGCAGCGCCTCGCCGGGCCGCGGGATCTTCTTCGCGAGCGGGCGAATGACCGCCGCGGCGGCCGCGAGCCCCGGCGGGAAGCGGTCGACGACGATCCGGCGCGCCGACGAGAGATCCCAGGCCGCGAAGCAGCCCAAGATGCCCCCTTGGCCGTTGCCGTCGCGCGCGATGAAGAACGACTCCATCGTGAAGCCGTCCCAGACGCGCAGGCGGCGCGCGAGCTCGTCATCGGGACCCTCGAACACGTAGCCGAGCGCGCGTCTGCGGTTTTGGCGATCGAGGAAGCGGCGCAGGTCCTCGCGGTCGGCCTCGCCTCCGCGCGAGACCTGGACGCTCGGCTCGCTCTCCTTGCCCTTGCCCTTGCTCCTGCGCTTGAGCCCCGCCCACTTGAGCGGCTTGCGCGCCAGCAGGTTGACCATCTTGTAATTCGCGAGCGGGCTGATGTCGAAGGGCGCCTTCTGCGAGGCGATGGCCTTGCGCGCCTTCTCGTTGGCGACGACGAAAGAGCCGAGCAGGTACCGCGCGCCCTTGAAGTCGTCGATGGTGGGCAGCTGCTCGCACAGGTCGCCCGCGACGGCCTTCCAGTCGAACTTGCTCTTGCGCAGGCGGCGCGACGTGAAGCGCAGGTCGGAGACGTGCACGACGCGCTCGAGCTTGCCCTCGACGTAGCAGGGCCGCGCGCCGAACGCGAACATGCCCTCGACGGTGCCTTCGTCGTCCTCGACGATGCCGACGGCGTGCGTGGCGCTCTCGCAATCGAGGAACCGGAAGTAGTCGGGGTCCTTGACGAACAGGATGTTGAAGCCGCCGCCCTGCATGCCGAGCTTGCGGTAGAACACCAGCAGGCGATCGTTGTCGGCACGGCCGGCGAGCCGAACGTTCGGGTAGCGCGCCAGGAAGGACGCGAGGTCCATCACACCACGGCCGCGCTGGCGCCGGCGCTCGCGGCGCCCGCAGCGGCCGCGGCATCCGCACCTTCAGCAGGATCCGCGGCACGCCCGGCGATTCGCTCCGCGACGAGGGCGGCCACGCGCGCGTCATCGCACAGCAGGAGATCCTCGAGCTTGATGCCGCCCGCCACCAAGCCGCGCGCCGCGCCGATGTCCTCGTAGAAACGGCGCGCGTCCGCGAGGGTCAGCACGCGCGCCGGACCGAGCTGGCCGAGATCGCGCGCCAGGTTGTAGTGGAAGATGCCGCGCAACGATTTCTCGAGCACCGCGCCTCGGCGCTCGTCGTCGGCGCCCGCGCGCCCCTCGCACAGCGCCACGTAGCGCGGCTTGTCCGTCTTGCGCGTGGGCGTGACCGCCAGCAGCGTGAGGGGGCGGCACGCCCCGCCGGACTCTTCCGCCGCGATGGCGTCGAGGCCGACTCGGGCGGCCTCCTGGCTCATCTTCTCGCCCACCATGTCCACGTCCTGCAGACGCCCAAGATACTCGAAGCAAGGCGTCGTGCCGAGGAACCCGCGGACGACGAGCCGATCTTCCAGACGATAGCGCAGCAAGCCGCCGCCGGTCGTGAGGAGCGGCCGCACCGTCTGACCGTCGCGGAGCTCCCAGGAGAAGCAGGGCCGCCCGCTCTCGAGGTCGACGAACTCGAAGTAGTGGCTGCGCACCGCCAGCGGCATGCGCCCGCGATAAGGAATCGTCACTACGCCCTCGGTGGCCCACAGCCCCTTGCCTTGGAACGCGGCGTGCGGCAGCAGCTCGGCGAGCTGCCTCGCCCAGCGCGCGGCGCCGGCCGTCTCCCACGCGCTCACGAGCGCGAGCTGCGGCCAGAGCTCGCGGAAGAACGCGGGGTCTTGTTCGCCGCGCCACGCGCGCAAGACGCGCGCGGCGCGCGCGGCGCGCGGCGGCCGCCCCGGCAGAGCGCGACGCGCGCCGCCCCACGCGCCGGCCGCGAGCAGCTCGCCGATGACCTCGCGGTGCTCGGCGAGCTGCTCGAAGAGGCTGAGCGCGAAGGTGGGGCTCCACACGGACATGAGCGTCAGGTCATCGGCCGCCGCGAGGAAGGTGGCCGTCGCGAAGAGCGAGTCCTCCGACGAGGCGGTCTCCGCGACCCAGGCGGGCACGGGCGAGGTCATGCGCGTGAAGGCGCGCTTGGCCGGCGAGAGCAGCGCGCGATCGTCGTTGACGTTGGCGCTCGTCGATGCGCGCAGGCTCGTGGGCACCCACGACAGCGACCAGTAATGCCGCCCGCGCGCGACGCCCGGCACCGTCCGGTAGAGATCGAAGCCCCACGGCGAGAGCGCGGCGTCGAGCTCGGCCAGGAACGAGCGCGTGTACGGGATCCATTTCACCTTCGCGCTCGAGCCGCTCGTCGGCTGGTAGCGCGCGCACGGCGCGGCCGTGAGCTCGCGCGCGCCGCCGCGCTGGCGCGCGATGGCCTCGGCGACGTCGGCGTAGCAGATCTCGGGGACGCGCTCGCGGAACTTCGCTGGCCCCATCCCCGGCTCTAGGCCCAGGCGCCGCGCCTGGGCGGCGCCGACCACGCCGCGCAAGATGCGCTCGAGGTTCCCGAGCTGGGCGGCCCGCGAGTCGAGCAGGGCGCGCTCGAAGTCGCCCGCCGCGCCCCGACAGGCGAGGCGCGCCGCGCCGTGCGAGACTCGACGGCCCACGCGCAGAAGGCCGTTCGACGCCGGGCTCACTCGCCCGCTCTCCAGAGCGGCTCGACTTCCTCCGCGCCGCGCGCCGGCACCTGGCCTTTCCGCGCCGGGTCATCGGCGCCGCGCGCGCCGCCGCCCTCGAGGTCGGCTTGCGCCACGGCCTTGCGCCGCTCCTTGACGAGGTAGCGCTTGAGCAACGAGATCGAGATCTCGGCGATGCACGGCAGCTCGTGGCCGACGCGCCAGCCCGGGTTCCGGCGCTCGAAGTAGTTGATGACCGGGTTGTGCAGGCGCATCTCGGCGGTGATGGGCGCCACCTCCTCGCGCAGGCGCTGAGACCCCTCGCCGAAGTCGAGGACTCCGCGCCGCTCGTCGTACTTTCCCGGGAACAGCTGCTCGGAGTAATCGCGCACGAGCAGCTCCAGCTTCGGATCGACGGCCCCGTCGGGGCGCGGGTGATAGTTCACGAAGTTGTTCACGAGCAACATGTACGTCTTGTAGCCCTTCGAGATGAGCAGCCAGTAGAGCGGCCGGCCCCACGAGGTGAACCACAGGTAGAGCAGGTGGCGCGTGAAGGCGTCCTTGAGCGCGCGATCGCCCCAGCAGGAAGGATCGAGGACGGTGTCGCCGCTGAAGACGCCGATGGCGCGCCGCCGCCCGTGCCCGAGCGGCACCTTCTTGATGGTCGTGAAGCCGCAGATCTCCTTGGTGCGCTTGTCGCGCACGAGGATGGCGCCGTCCTTCTTGGAGAGATCGCGCAGGAACGTGGGGACGTCGGCGTTCTCGTAGATCGTCGAGAACAGCCTGTGCATCCGCTCGATGTCGTCCACCGAGATGGCTCGCAGCGGTCGGTACCGGGCCGTGAGCTTGCGCGCGGTCGTGGTCATCAAAGGTCTCCTTCTCACGAAAGCGCCGATGAGGCGTGACTATACAGCTATTGACCACGATTTAATACGGTGCTAGACGGAAGACGCGTGTCCGGTTCGGGGGCCATCGCGTCATTGGTGGACCTCCTCGAGGGGAGCCGCGCGCGCTTCGGCGGAAGGCCGCTCTTCGCGACCAAGGCCCGGGACGGAGACGCCGGGCGCTGGCAGGAGACGACGTACGAAGGCTTCGGCGCGCTCGTCGATCGCCTGCGTGCCGGCCTGTCGACGCTGGGCGTCGGCGCGGGAGACCGCGTGGGGATCATCTCGGCCAACCGCGTCGAGTGGGCCGTCGCCGCCTACGCGACCTATGGCCTCGGCGCGGCCTTCGTGCCCATGTACGAGTCGCAGCTCGAGAAGGACTGGGCCCATATCGTGCGCGACTCGGGCATGAAGGTCCTCTTCGTCTCGAGCCCCGCCGTGCGCGACAAAGTCGCGCCGCTCGTGAGCGCCATCCCGACGTTCGAGCAGCTCGTGCCGCTCTGGGACGAGGGCGCGGTCGCCACCTTCAATTCGCTCCTCGCGGCGAGGCCGCCCGTGCCCGCCGTGCACCCGGCCGGAAGCGACGTCGCGGCGCTGCTCTACACCTCGGGTACCACGGGTGAACCGAAGGGCGTCGTCCTCACGCACGGCAACGTCGTCTCGAACGCCCTCACGCTGCGCGAGCTCGTTCTCGCGACGGAGACGGCCGAGGATCACCGCTCGCTCTCCTTCTTGCCCTGGGCGCACGCCTTCGGGCACACGGCCGAGCTGCACATGCTGCTCGCCTCGGGCGCCTCGATGGCCATCGCCGAGAGCGTCGAGAAGATCGTGGACGACATCAAGGACGTGCGGCCCACGGTGCTGTTCGCCGTGCCGCGCGTCTTCAACAAGATCTACGCGGGCGTGCAGCGGCTCATGGCGCTCGAGCGCGCCCCCATCCGCTGGCTGTTCCGGCGCGGCCTCGCCGCCGCGCAGAAGCGCACGCGGCACCGAGCGCTCGGGCTCGGCGAGCGCCTCGTGCTCTTCCTGGCCGACAAGCTCATCTTCACCGAGGTGCGCGCCCGCTTCGGCGGCCGCCTCAAGTTCGCCATCTCGGGCGCGGCGTCGCTCGCGCGGGAGGTGGCGGAGCTCATCGACGCCATCGGCATCGCCGTCTACGAAGGCTACGGCCTCACCGAGACGAGCCCCATCGTCGCGGCCAACGTGCCGGGACACCGCAAGATGGGCAGCGTGGGCCGCGTCCTGCCCGGCGTGCGGGTCGCGATCGACGGCGCCCTCACGGGCGACCCGCGGCAGGGCGAGATCGTCGTCTACGGCCCCAACGTCATGCGGGGCTACCACCGGCGCGACGACGAGACGCGCGCCGTCCTCTCGGCGGACGGCGGACTCAAGACCGGTGACGTGGGTTACCTCGACGACGACGGCTACCTCTTCATCACGGGCCGCTTCAAGGAGCAGTACAAGCTCGCGAACGGCAAGTACGTCGTGCCGTCGCTGCTCGAGGACAGGCTCAAGCTCTCGCCCCTCATCGCCAACATCATGATCTACGGCGACAACAAGCCCTACAACGTCGCGCTCGTCGTCCCGAGCGGCGAGGGCCTGGGCGACGCGCGGGAACCTGAGATGATCCGCAAGAAGCTCGAGGACGAGATCGCTCGGCTGTCCGAAGAGTTCAAGCGCTACGAGCGCGTGAGGTCGATCCTCGTCACCACCGAGGACTTCACCCAGGCGAGCGGCATGCTCACGCCGTCGCTGAAATTGCGTCGCCACAACATCTTGCGAAGATGGCGGGGCGAGCTGGACCGGCTGTATGGCGTGGAGGAATGCGGCATCGAACCGGCGCCGAGCGCGCGGGTGTCAGTGGCCCCGGTGCGCGAGCAGTGTGATGATCAATCCGAAACCTGCGCAGAAGGGTGAGGCTTCCTACTTAAGGAAGCGACTGCAGGGTGGCCGGACAGCGCGGTCGCTCACCTCTTCGGCTTGCTTCTCCGAATCGCAGCCAGCGCCGCCTTGAGCGCCGGGATGACGGCCTTGTCCTTGAGCCTGTTGCCAGCTGTCTTGCTCGCGATAACCCGCCGCAAAGGAAGCACCTTGACCTTTGGTCCGGCAGCCTCGGTTGTTCCTGCTGATCGAGTATTTGGTCTTGAACGGCGCCGCGGCGTTGGCGCCCCGCGTGGCCGCTGCCGGCGCCGCACCTCGCGGCGCCGATGACGAGATGCGCCAGGAAGATCCGAGCGGTGCGCGTTCG
>DATKFB010000097.1:0-4491 GCA_035544435.1 Polyangia bacterium | reverse complement strand
CCCCCCGGCGGGGCCAGCGTCCGTGACCGGCGGCCCGCCGGCCGACGCCTATGTCGCCTTCGCGCCCGCGGACGACCTCTTCATCGTCCAGGCCGGACAGTTCGACGCGCCCTTCTCGTTCGAGAACCGCACGCTCGATGCCTACACACCGTTCATCGAGCGATCGCTCGCCGTGCGCGCGCTCGGCGCGCCTAAGAACAAAGACCTCGGCCTCATGGTCCACGGCACCGACGCCGCGCGCACCGTCTACTACTCGGGCGGCGTGTTCAACGGCGACGGGCCGGGCCTGCCCAACGCCGACAACAAGGTTGACGTCATCGGGCGCGCCTTCGTGGCGCCGCTCGCGCGCGGGTCGGTTGAGGGCCTGCGCGAGGTCTCGCTGGGCGCGTCGGTGTGGTACGGCCAGCACGTGGGCGGGCTCTCGTTCGCGCCACAGACGACGCCGGGAGGGTTCGTGTTCTTCGACCCGACGTGGACGACGGAGAGCGGCAACATGCTGGAGGCGCTGGCGCTGCACGAGAGCGGGACCACGCTCACGCTCGGCGGCGAGCTCAACGTCCCCGTCAACCACGTCTTCGGCGCACGCGTCGAGGGCATCTTCAAGAAGCAGGATCTCGCCGAGGACAGCATCGCGACCGACGGCTCGACGGCGGCGACGCTCGGCCGCGCCACGCTCCAGGGCGTCGGCGGGTACGCCGAGGTCTGGGCCTGGGCCGTCGGCGACGACCGTCAGCTGCCGCGCGCGGGCCTCGAGCTCCCGCTGCGTCTCGGACGGGTCGTCGAGCCGCCGCCCCAGCACGGCCTCATGATCGCGGCGCGCGGCGAGCTCCTCAAGGAGGACCTCACGAGCACGCAGGCGATCCTCGGCGATCCCAACCTCGCGACGACGCGCATCACAGCCGCGTCGCTCGCCGTGAACTACTGGTACGGGCGGCGCGTGCGCGCTTCGCTCGACTACGTGCTGACCTTCGTGGGCGGAACCACCGAGAACGTCAAGGCGATCGGGGCGGCGACGGGCAAGTCGGAGCAGGAGCTCCTGCTGCTGCTCGCGATGGGCCTTTGATCGCGGGCCGAGGTCGGTTATACACGCCGCCCATGAGGCTGCTGCCGTACGACGGATCCTTCTTCGCGCTCTTCGAGGCCCAGGGGAAGAAGACCGTCGAAGGCTGCAAGGCCTTCCAACAGATGATCGAGGCGCCGACGGGCCTCGAGGGCCAGGCCGAGCGCGTCAAGCGCATCGAGCACGAATGCGACGACATCACCCACGCCGTCGTCGCGAGCCTCCACAAGACGTTCATCACGCCGTTCGATCGGAACGACATCTATCGGCTGATCACCAAGATGGACGACATCATGGACATGGTCGAGGCGGCGGCCGAACGGCTCGCCCTCTACGACATCCCCAAGATGACCACCGAGGCGGCGGAGCTCGCGCGGTGCCTCGTGAGCAGCGCCGAGCACGTCCTCGGCGCCGTCTCGGGCATCAAGGACCTCAAGAAGCCGAGTGGGATCCTCGAGCACTGCGTGGAGATCAACCGCCTCGAGAACGTCGCCGACGGCATCCTGCGCGGCGCGCTCGCCAAGCTGTTCCGCGAGGAGAAGGATCCCATCTCGATCATCAAGTGGAAAGAGATCTACGAGACGCTCGAGGCGGCGACCGATCGCTGCGAGGACGTCGCGAACATCATCGAGGGCGTCGTCCTCGAGAACAGTTGACCTCGGCGCATGGGCATTGTCATCGCGATCGTCGTGGTCGCGTTGGTGTTCGACTACATCAACGGGTTCCACGACGCGGCCAACTCGATAGCGACGATCGTCTCGACGCGGGTCCTGACGCCGCGGCGGGCCGTGGCCTGGGCCGCGTTCTTCAACTTCATCGCCTTCGTGATCTTCCCGCTGAACGTCGCGCACACCGTGGGCAAGGGCATCATCGACCCCAAGGTCGTCGACGACGCCGTGCTCCTCGGCGCGCTGGGTGGCGCCATCGTGTGGAACCTCATCACGTGGTGGTACGGCCTGCCGTCCAGCTCGTCGCACGCGCTCGTCGGCGGGCTCATCGGCGCGGGCATCTCCAAGGGCGGCTTGTCGGTCGTGCAGATCTCCGGCGTCACGAAGATCGCGATCTTCATCATCGTGTCGCCCGTGCTGGGCATGCTGCTCGGCGGCTCGATGATGGTGCTCGTCGCCTGGATGTTTCGGCGCAAGCACCCGGGGCGCATCGACCGCTGGTTCCGGCGGCTGCAGCTCGTGTCGGCCGCCATGTTCAGCCTGGGCCACGGCGCGAACGACGCGCAGAAGACGATGGGCATCATCCTCGCGCTCCTCATCGCGAAGGGCTACGTGAGCGCCAAGTCCGAGGTGCCGCTCTGGGTGGTCCTCGCGAGCCAGGCCGCCATGGGGCTCGGGACGTTCACGGGCGGCTGGCGCATCGTCCGGACGATGGGCATGCGCCTCACGAAGCTCAAGCCGTTCGGCGGCTTCTGCGCCGAGACGGGCGCCGCGAGCATGCTGTTCCTCGCGAGCGCCCTCGGCATCCCCGTCTCCACGACGCACACGATCACGGGCGGCATCGTCGGCGTCGGCGCCGTCAACAACCCGGGCGGCGTGCGCTGGGCCGTCGCGCTGCGCATCGTGTGGGCGTGGCTGTTCACGATCCAATCCTCCGCCCTCATCGCGGCCGCGATTTACTTCGTCGCGAAGGCCGCGGGCCTCTGAGGCCGTTTCTCAGGTCGCGGCCGGCGCCTACTTGACGACTTGGAGTCGCCCGCGCGTGTCGGCGGCGTCCTCGCGCTCGCGGACGGCGTCGACGGTGAGGCGGAGCTTGTGGGTCGTCAGCTCCTCGAGGAGGTCGCCCTTGCGGCGCGCGGCCCAGAGCTCGAGCTCGGGGTCGCCGTCGGCGTCGAGGCGCATCTCGATGGTCTTTTCGGTGACGACGCAGCGGACGGAGCGCACGAGGCGGGCCTGCGTGCGATCGAGCGCGTCGGCGACGCGCAGGATGGCCGCGAGGTGGCGCACGCGGCGGCGATCGCCCTTCGAGAGCGCCGCGAAGGCGTCGTGGCCCTTCGTGGGCTCGGCCTTGCGGTGATAGCGCGCGACGAGCGCGAGGATGTTGACCTCCTCGCGCGAGAAGCCGGACATCTCATGGCTCTGGATGAGGTACTCGGTGTGGCGGTGATGGCGGTGGGCCGCGACGTGGAACCCGATGTCGTGCAAGAGCGCGGCGAACTCGAGCAGCTCGGCGTCGCCCTTGGGCATGCCGTGCAGCCGCCGCGTCTGGTGGAAGATCGACAGTGCGAGGCGCGCCACGTGCGTGGCGTGCTCCTCACGAAACTGGCAGCGGCGCGCGAGCTCCATGACGCCGCGGCGGCGCAGGTCGGGGAACTCGTCGACGAGGAGGATGCCGGGCCGGTTCGAAGCGACGTAGTCCGCGATGATGCCCTCGCGCAACGCCGTCTCGCACAGCGCGGCCTCGGCGGCGCCCGTGAGCTCGAGGACCGTGCGCAGCACGACGGCGCCCGTGTAGATCGTGTCGCCGCGGCGGGCGTCGAGGCCCGGCAGGCGCGCGCGCTCGATGGCGCGCATGCCTCCGAGGCGCCGCTCGAGCTCGACGAGCGCCTTGAGGGGCAGCGCGGTCGTGCGCTGGCTGCCGGGCCGCTCGCGCTCGAGGCCCAGCAGCCCGGCGAGCGCCGAGGCCGTGCCCGACGTGAACGCCACGAAGTCGAAGCCCATGGCGCGCACGCGCGCGATGACGGGCTCGAGCAGCGAGCGGGCGCGCTCGGCGACCTGCGCGCGCTCGCGCGGCGTCGGCGGGTCGGAGACGGGGCAGGCCTCGGAGAGGCGGATGACGCCCAGCTTGAGCGAGGCCGTGAAGTAGAGCTCTTGCGCGTCGGCGAGCACGACCTCGAGCGAGCCGCCGCCGAGATCGAAGAGGGCGACGCGCCGCTTGCCGAGATCGAGCGAGCCGCGCGCGCCGAGATAGATGAGCCGCGCCTCCTCGTCGCCGCGGATGACGCGGATGTCGACGCCCACCTCGTCCCGCGCGGCGCGCACGAACTCGCCGCCGTTCTGGGCCTCGCGCACGGCGCTCGTCGCGACGGCCACGAGCGCGTCGGGCTTGTGGCGATCGGCGATCCGGCGCAGGAACTTCAGCGCGTCGAGCGCGCGGCGGAAGAGCTCGGGCGGGATGACGCCCGTGTGGAGCGTCGTGTCGCCGAGTCGCACGAGCTCCTTGGCGCGGTCGAGCACCTGGATGCGTCCCCCCGTCTCGACGTCGGCGACGATGAGGTGGAACGAGTTGGACCCGCAGTCGAGGGCGGCGATGCGCATCGCCCCGCTAGGATATGCCTCCGGGCGGCGCCTCGCGAGCAACATCCGCGTGAACGTCGAGGGTCGCCCCGGCGGCCTCGACGGCGACGTGCTTGCGCCGCGCGTAGAGCACGAGGGCGGGGAGGCCCAGCGCGACGGCGAACCAGAGCGTCGCGCCGCGGGTCA
>DATKFB010000096.1:0-5789 GCA_035544435.1 Polyangia bacterium | reverse complement strand
GTGGCAATTGCCACAACTAAACGCGCCTTTGACGGGGTTCTTGGGATCGAATACCGGCACGTCCAACAGTTTCCCCATGGCGGGCTCGACCTTCTGGGACATGAACTCCGTGAACTTCGGCCAGGTCGGCTCCTTCTTCATCATCGCTTGGAAGGCCTCCGGCGTGTTCGGGAGGGCGTGGATGTCGTTGCTGGGCATCTTGTACTTGCGATCAGCCCCGTCCTTGCCGTGGCAGGTTTCGCAATTGAACTTCGCGAACTTTTTGGGATCGAAGGCCTGAAAGACCTCCTTCATCTTCGGCTGCACCGCCTCCTTCATATAGGCGCGCTTCTGCTTCGCGTTCATGTCCTTCCACGCCACCTCGGGTGGTCCGACGACCTTCGCGTTGGCCGGACGAATATTCGACGGGAGCAACGAGGCGAGGATCGCAATCGCGAGACTCGGGAGGAGTTTATGCATGACGACACGATGCTCGAAGGCGCGACGAGGTTCCCGAGAACCCTTCCAGCGGGAGCGAAGGGGACTAAGCGGCGCCCGGAAGTCGCCATCTAGGCGAGCCGGCACCCCACCACATGATCCCCCACCATCCCCACCGCCTGCATGAACGCGTACGCGATCGTGCTCCCCACGAACCTGAACCCCCGCTTCTTCAAATCCTTCGATAGTGCGTCCGATTCCGGCGTCGTTGCCGGCACGTCGCCGATCGAGCGCCGCCGCTTCCGGATCTGCTTGCCGCCGACGAACCCCCACACATACGCGTCGAACGACCCGAATTCCTTCGCGACCTCGAGCAGGTGCCGCGCGTTCTCGATCGTCGACTCGATCTTGAGCCGGTTCCGGACGATGCCCGCGTCGCCCATCAGCCGCTTGACGTCCGCCGCGCCGAACCGCGCCACCTTCTTTACGTCGAACCCCGCGAACGCGCGCCGGTACCCCTCGCGCTTGCGCAGCACGGTCGACCAGCTCAGGCCCGCCTGCGCGCCCTCGAGGACCAAGAACTCGAAGAGCACCCGGTCGTCGTGGACCGGCCGCCCCCACTCCTCGTCGTGGTAGGCGATCATGAGCGGGTCGTCCCCCGCCCAGTGGCAGCGCTTGACCGGCTTCACTTCGCTTCGGGCGGGACGTACTCGGCGGGCTTGTCGGTCGTGCCGTCGCCGAAGAAGAACTTCTCCGCCTGCTCCATGAGCATCTTCTGACCTTGCGGCGAGGTCAGGTCGAGACGGTACTCGTTCACGATCATCTTCGAGGCCTCGATCCACTGCTGCCAGGCTTGCTGCGAGACGTTGTCGTAGATGCGTTTGCCCAAGTCGTTGTTGAAGGGCCTGTAGACCATGCCGGGCAGCTCTTGCCCGAGCTTCGCGCACTTGACCATCCGGGGCATCGCTTCGTCTCCTCGATCCTTCCGGGACATCCGGTGGGAGGAAGACTATGTCATCTTCGGGGCCCGAGTGCGAAGCGGCGCGCGGATGAAACGTCGAAGACGCACACGCGAAACATGAAGGCGTGTAGCGTGCGCCGCATGAGCAAGATCCATTTCATCGGCGGTGAGAAGGGCGGCGTCGGCAAGTCGGTCGTCGCGCGGCTCTTCGTGCAGTGGTGCATCGACAAGCCGCTGCCCTTCGTGGCCGTCGACGCCGACGAGTCGCACGGCGCGCTCCTGCGCCACTACCCGACGTTCGCGCGCGCCGTCGACCTCGAGCGGCCCGAGAGCGCCGACGAGATCGCGTCGCTCGCGCTCGACGCCGACCGCCGCGTCATCGTCGACCTCCCGGCGCAGAGCGATCGCCTCGTGGCTGCCTGGCTGGCCGAGGCGGGCGTGCTCGACCTCGCCCGCGAGTCGAACGTCGAGGTCATTTTTTGGCACGTCATGGACGACGGCAAGGACGCCATCGCGACGCTCGGGCGGCTCGTCGAACGCTACGCCAAGCGCGCGGCCGAAAACGTCCGCTTCGTCATCGTCGAGAACCTCGGCCGAGGCAAGGAGTTCTCGCTCTTCGATCGCTCGCCCGCGCGCGCCGCGGCCAGCGCCGCCGGCGCCGTCACGATCCAGCTGCCCGAGCTCCATGCGCCCGCCATGCGCAAGATCGATCGCTCCGACGGCAGCTTCTGGGCCGCCGTCAACAACCCCGCCTTCGCGGCCGACCTCTTCACGCGCATGGACCGCCAGCGCATCAAGGCCTGGATGGTCACCGCCTACGACCAGCTCGCCCGCCTCGGCGACCTCGCGTAGCGCCGCGACCGGAGCCGCTCCTGTGGCATCCTTTCGGGGCCATGCCCAAGGCCGCCACCGACAAGAAGCCCCGCGCCAAGAAACCGAGCGGCACGCCGCGCAAGCGCCGCGGCGTCAAGCTCAAACCGACCCAGCTCGGCCCCACCGAGCTCGCGCTCGCCGAGCCCCCCGCCGAGCTCGCCGTCCTCGCCGAGGCCGTCCGCGCCGACGGCGGGCAGGTGCTCGCCTCGTACCGCGAGCCGCTCGGGGGGCACGCGCTCATGCTCGTGGCGCTGCCCATCTCGCAGGTCGTGCCCACACCCTTCCAGCGCGACATCTCCGATGCGCACGTCCGCCGGCTCACGCAGGCCATGGACAAGACGCAGCGGTTCCTCGACCCCATCATCGTCGTGCGCGAGAAGACCGAGCACGGGCAGTACTGGACGCCGAACGGCTACCACCGCCTCACGGCCCTCAAGGAGCTCGACGCCAAGAGCATCCTCGCGCTGCTCGTGCCCGAGCGCGCCGTCGCCTACCAGATCCTCGCACTCAACATCGAGAAGGCTCACAACCTGCGCGAGAAATCCATCGGCGTGCGGCGCATGTACGTCGACCTCGCCGCCATGCCGGACGCCAAGCAAAAGGAAGAGGACTACGCGCTCGAGTTCGAGGAGCCGGCCCTCGCGACGCTCGGGTTCGCCTACGAGGAGCGCGGGCGCCTCTCGGGCGGCGCCTACCACGCCATCTTGCGCAAGGTCGACAAGTGGCTGCCCGGGCGCCTCGTCGACGCCATCGACGTGCGCCGCGCGCGCGCCAAGCTGCTGCTCGACTTCGACGAGGCCGTGCAGGGCGTCGTCGACGGGCTCAAGGAGCGCGGGCTCACGAGTCCGTACCTGCGCAACTTCGTCGTCTCTCGGGTCAACCCGCTGCGCTTCATCAAGGGTGAGCCGCCGCCCATCGACGATCTCCTGCCCTCGATGGCCAAGCGCGCGCGCGGCATGAACCTCGACAAGATCAAACCGGGCGACGTTGCGCGCTCGGGCGGGCCGGCCGAAGCGGCGGCCGAGTGAAGGACGCGAGCGCAGGCGGGCTTCGCCCACCGGAGCGAGCCGCCGGAGGTGCGGAACCCTCTCAGGGTTCCGCGGTTAAAGCCGTCATCTTCGACCTCGACGGGACGCTCACCGAGCCGCTGCTCGACTTCGACGCCATGCGCGCCGAGATCGGCCTGCCGCCCGGGCCCATCCTCGAGCAGCTCGCGCACGCGGACGCCGAGACGCGCGCGCGCGCCGACCTCATCCTGCGCCGCCACGAGCTCGACGCCATCGCGCGCGCGACGCTCGCCGACGGCTGCGCCGAGGTGCTCGCGCACCTCGCGGCGCGCGCCATACCAGCCGCCATCCTCACGCGCAATGTGCGCGAGGTCGTCGACGCGTTCTCGCGCGCCTTTGGGCTCTCGTTCGCCGCCGTCTACACGCGCGAGGACGGGCCGCACAAGCCCTCGCCCGCGGGCGTGCTCGCGCTCTGCGAGAAGATGGGCGTCGCGCCCGCCGAGACGCTCGTCGTCGGCGACTACAAGTTCGATATCCTCGCTGGGCGCGACGCGGGCTGCGTCACGGCGCTCGTCACGACGACGCACGATCCCGCGTCGCACGAGCTCGCCGAGTGGGGCCCGCCCGACGTCGTCGTCGGGTCGCTGCGCGAGCTCCTGCCGCGCTTCTGGCCCAACTTCTGACGATCAGGCCGTGATTAAGCCGCAGCGGGCGGCGGTGGCTCGAGCACGGCCTGCAGCAGCCGCGGCAGCGCGTTCGCGAACTGGCCCTTGGCCATGACCTGACCCGCGCCTTTGGCGCGCGCCGCGTCCATGAGGTCGGTGCGCTCGTGGTCGATGAAGGCGACGCTCGGCACCGCCCGCGCGGCGGGATCGCCCGCCAGCGCGTCGAGCGCCTCGAGCGCGCGCGGCACGCGCAGGTCCACGATGACGAGCTTGGCCTCGCGCGCCGCCGTCGCGAGCGCCTGGGGATCGCGCGCGCCGGCGATCGTGAGGCCGACGTGCTTGGCCGCCTCGCGTACCTTCGACGCGAACAGCATGTCCGTGATGAAGTGGACGACGTCAGCCACCGTGGAGGACGCTCCGAGTCGCGTGGGAATGAATGCGGGGAAGGAAGAATGAAGAATAATGTCCCGAGCACCCGGTTGGCTGGTTACCGTTGCTCCCTTCCGGGCCTGGCGGGGTTCGCCGGCGTTCCGTCGCCCGGGACCCCCCTTTTCTGTCACAGAAGCGCGCGCAGATCCAGCCTGGCCTCGACGGACCCGTGCTATGAAGCGCCCATGAGTGACTCCAAGCTCGTAGGCAAGAAGGCACCCGCCTTCAGCGCGCCGGACCAGGACGGCAAGACGGTGAAGCTCGACGAGTACAAGGGCCGCTGGGTGGTCCTGTACTTCTATCCGAACGACGACACGCCCGGCTGCACGACCGAGGCCTGCGACTTCACGAACGGCCTCAAGGATTTCGAGAAGCTCGAGGCGTCGATCATCGGCTGCAGCCCCAACAGCGAAGAGAGCCATCGCAAATTCATCGCGAAGTACAAGCTCAAGGTCCGCCTGCTCTCTGACCCATCACACGCCGTGATGGAGAAGTACGGCGCCTGGGGCGAGAAGATGCTCTACGGCAAGAAGTCGATCGGCGTCATCCGATCGACAGCTCTCATCGATCCCGAGGGCAAGGTCGCGCACCACTGGCCGCGCGTGAAGGCCGCCGGCCACGCGGAACAGGTCCGCGAAAAACTGAAAGAGCTGCGATCCTGAAATCCTGAGGAGAGAGAGGGATTCGAACCCTCGGTACCTTTCGGTACACACGATTTCCAATCGTGCCCCTTCGGCCACTCGGGCACCTCTCCACTACCACGGTAACCCTGAGAGGGTTTCCGCACCCTCCGAGGCCGATTCCGGCGAGCGAAGCTCGCCTTCACCAGATTTGGTGGGGTTTGTTGCTCTTGCTGCGAGGAGAGGGTGGGAGTCGAACCCACGTTGGACTTGCGCCCAAACCTGATTTCGAATCAGGCGCTTTCGGCCACTCAGCCACCTCTCCGTATAACAATTTCAACTACTTAGAAGCGTGTTTTGAGTCGCCCTCCTGCCGTTCTGTTGCCATTCTGTTGGTCGCTTCCGTTTTCTCGCCCCGATGGGCCTGCATGTCTAGAACGACCGGGTCCGAGAAGTCCACAGCCACAGCATCGTAGTCGGCCGGGCTGAAGACGTCAGGTGCCAGGTGCGCGTATCGCTCCGTCACGTCCACGCTGCTGTGTCCGAGGATGTTCCGGAGCTTCTCGATGGGCCGTCCATCCATCACCCAGTGGCTTGCGAACGTATGCCGTGTCGCCTGGTACCACGTCAAGGGCCGAAGTCCGGATTCAGCCAGGGCCGTCTTGAGGGCCCCACGCAGGCTGTGGGGCCTGATGAACCGCCCGTGACCTCGTGGGGGGAACACGAGGCCCTCCCGGGTACAGGCCTTCCGGATCCACCCGTCCAGTATCGGGAGGAGGGTGTTATTGATCGGGACGATCCTGGGCTCCTCATCCTT
>DATKFB010000095.1:0-2157 GCA_035544435.1 Polyangia bacterium | reverse complement strand
GCGAGCGTCTCGGCGGCCTCGTAGAGGCCCATGTTCATGAGGCAGAGGCCGAGGCTGCGCCCCGTGAGGAACTCCGACGACAGGTAGCACACGCGCTTGACGTCGCGCTCGACGTGCGTCCGCTGCGTCGCGAGCCAGCGGTGCACGAGGCGGTCGCGCACCGTGTGCGCGAAGGCCTGGTAGAGGTCGTACGTCGACGCCTCGCGCGCGTCCGTGGCGCACGTGTGGATGAGGTGCTCGACGACGGCGAGCCGGAACTCGTCCGTCTGCAGGCTGGCGCGTCGGCCCGCGGCGTGCGGCCGCGCCGCTCCCTCCGCTCCGGCGGGATTGGGGCGGCCGCCAGGATGCGAAGCTATAGCCGTCATCATCCCCGATCACACCACGCGCCGGTTGCGGCAAGGTTTCGGAACGGTCCGGGTTCTGAAACTCTTCAGGGCCGCGGGCTCGGCAGCACGTCGACCGAAACCCAGAGATCGTGGCGCCCGCCGCCCATGATGACGCCGCGGACGGGCGTGACGTCGCTGTAGTCGCGTCCCCAGGCGACGGTGACGTGTTGCTCGCTCGGCACGACGTCGTTCGTGGGGTCGAGCGGGAGCCAGCCGTGGTCGGGGACGAAGACGGCGAGCCAGGCGTGTGAGGCGTCGGCGCCCACGAGGCGCGGCTTGCCGGGCGGCGGCCGCGTCACGAGGTAGCCGCTCACGTAGCGCGCGGGGACGCCGAGCGCGCGCAGGCAGGCGATCTGGACGTGCGCGAAGTCCTGGCAGACGCCGCGCCGCAGACGCAAGACCTCGTCGACCGGCGTCGCGATCGTGGTCGCGCGGCTGTCGTAGGCGAAGTCGGCGTGAAGGCGCGCCGTGAGCGCGCGCGCCGCCTCGACGACGGGCCGGCCGGCGGCGAACGAGGGCAGGGCGTACTCGCGCGCGGCCGCCCAGGTGGACGCGGGCACGTAGGGCGACGAGAAGGCGAACGCGCGGGCCGCGCGCGCCTCGGCGTCGGCGCCCGCGCGCACGACGTCGCGCACGCTCTCCCAGGGGGCGCTCGTGGCCGGCAGGGACGCGGGCGGCGCGACCTCGACGTCGGCGCGCGAGGTGACGCGCAGGTTGTTGTGCGGCTCGTGGATCTCGACGTACGTGCAGCGGTTGCCGAAGTCGTCGGTGCGCTCGCGGCGCGTGGCGGGCGGGGGCGCGATCTCTAGCTCCTCGCCGAGGCAGGTCTGTTCGGGCGTCGCGCGCGGCAGGAGGTGCAGGTCGTGGTGCGACGTGGAGACGCGCTCGGAGTAGAGGTACTCGGTGACGTGGACGACGTGGTGGATCACGGCGCCGCCTCTCGCCATTGCAGCCGCGCCAGTTGCCGCGCCTGGGTCGCGTGGTTGAGGTAGCTCTCCGTGAGCGCGTCGGACAGCGCGGGCAGCTCGCGCTCGAGCTCGGTCATCATGGCGACGAGCGCGGGCCGTCGCGCGTCGGCGTCGACGTCGGCGAGGCGCTGCACGCTGACCTCCTCGAGGCGCGACAGCAAGGTGTCCGCGCCCTGCGCGATGGCCGACTCGATGCCGTCGCGCGCGCGCCCCGGCAGGTGCGGGAGCTTGACGACGTGCTCGAGGAGCGCCCCCAGCTGAAAGACGACCGAGCGCGGGTTCGTCGGGTCGGTCAGCAGCAAGTCGAGGACGGCCGCCGCGTGCAGGCTCGCGAGGTAGCGCCGCCGGTAGGTGATGGTGCTGTCGGCGGCCTCGAGCAGCGACTCGAGCACGAGCGTCTCGGAGGGTTGGGCCGACGTGAGCGTCGCGGCGATCGTGAGCGTCAGGCTGACCGCCCGCTCGAGGCGGCGCCCCATGTCGAGGAAGCGCCAGCCGTGACCGCGCGACATGCTGTCCATGACGAGCCCCGACAGGCCGGCGAGCAGCGCCACGGTGCGATCGAGCAGCGCCGAGACCGCGCCCGTCGTGCTCACGGCGCCCGACCAGGTCTCGGCGTCCCGCAGCTCTTGATCGAGGGCCGTGATGACGCGCCAGGTGTCGCTCGACAGGCGATCGCGGATGGCGCGCGCCACGCGGTAGACGGAGCGCAGCGTGTCGGCGAGCGTGCCCTGTGTCTCGCCGTCGAAGATGAGCGCGCCGATCTCGCCGAAGCGATCGCGCGCCGCGCCCTCCTCCTCGACGGG
>DATKFB010000094.1:0-11179 GCA_035544435.1 Polyangia bacterium | reverse complement strand
CAGAACGACTTCCCGGCGCCCACCGGTGGCCAGACCGTCGACGCGAACCGCATCGCGATCTCGGGCTTCGATGTCGACGTCAGCCTGCCGGCCGATTCGCCGCCCGGCGCCATCACGGATCTCTTCAACAACACCCTGCGGCCGGCGGGCGCGCCCGCCGATCCTCTCGTCGCGTTCAGCACGCTGACGTCGGGCTCGGTGATGTCGGGAGGCGGGAACACCGCCTCGAGCGTCAACGTCGTCCCCGGCGATCTCGTGCGCAAAATCCGGGACATGAACGTCCTGACGGCCACGAATCACTTCTGGATCTTGGCGACGGTGCACGCGCGGGGAAGCACGCTCGTCGGCACCGTGCGATCCGACGGGTTCAAGTACCCGATCGAGCTTTGCGATGGGTGCCTCGTCGACGATCAAGGCGCCTGTCCCGTCGCGGCCGCCACGGGGTCGGTGTGCAACATCGGGCAGGACGACAGCGTCGGCTGCTGCGAATCGACGGGGCAGCTCGTTTGCCCGTCGGTGGTCGCGTCGAAGTGAGCGCGCCCATTCGAAGGCCTTCGTCGGCGCGCGGCGCGCTCGTCGCGTCGCTGTTCGTCGCGGGCGCGCTCGCGGCGTGCGGAAACAAGAACGCCCCCCCGTACCCGATGTACAACTCGAGCGCCGACGCCGCGGCGACGGGGACGGCCGGGATCGGCGGCGGCCTCATCGGGGGTGGCCTCGCGGGCCGCATCGGAGGCTTCGGCGGGATGGTGGACGCGGGCGTGCCCAGTGGGACCGTCGAGATCGCGATCCAGTCGCCGGCCGACGGCACGATCCTCAGCGTCAACGCGCCCGCCGACGTCAGCGCCAAGGTCACGATCAAGAACGGCACGGACCTCGTCGATCCGTCGACGGTGCGCGTGTCGCTCGTCGGCCGCGGCGGCTCGAGCGCGGCGCCGCTCGTGGGTCCCTCGGGCGACAACCTCTACACCGGCAAGCTCTCGCTCGCGGGGCTCGCCACGGGGGACTACACGCTCACCGTGACGGCGCAAAGCTCGACCAACCTCCAGGGCTCGAAATCCGTGAGCGTCAAGATCGACGGCGGCCCGGCGATCACGGTGCTCTCGCCCATCCCCGGCCACCACTACAAGGGCAGCATCATCGTCCAGGCCATCATCGACCCCGGCATGTACGGCCCGGCCTCGGCCATCGTGGGCTCGATCGCCGCGAGCCTGATCACGCTGCAGCCTGCCGGACCCGCCAACGAATACCGCGCGGTCTTCGATCTCGCGATGCCCGTCGCGCTCACGGGCGACCAGCTCCTCGAGATCTCGGCCAAGGACGCCCGGGGCACGGCGACCGACATCAAGTTCGTCTTCAACGTCGACCTCACGGGGCCCGACATCACGATGTCCGTGCCGACGCCCGGTTCGATCGTGGGTCAGGTCATCCGCCTCGCGGCCAACATCTCCGACGGCGCGGGCCTCGACACTTCGACGCTCGAGGTCCTCATCGGCGACGCGGCCGATCCCCAGTTCAAGCTGCCACTCACGCTCGATCAGACCGGCGCCTTCAGCGCGCTCTTCGACACCAAGCTCCTCACGCAGTGCAAGCTGCCGCCGAGCCAGAGCTTATGCATCGTGCGGCCCACGGTCTCGTTCCGCGCGGCCGACGCGCTCGGGAACGAGACGGCGCTCTCTTACGAGATCGCCGTCGACAACCTCCCACCCATCGCCGACCTCGTGCCGCCCCAGATCCGCGTCAGCAAGCTCGCCAACGGCCTGCGCTGCTCGTTCGCCTTCGACCCCCTCAGCAACAACCTCATCTCGGGCGATTCCCCCGACGACGGCTGCCTCGTCCCCCAGCTGTTCGATCTGCGCGCGCGCATCCAGGACACCGGCACCCACGCGACTGGCCTCAAACAGGATCCGATCTCGGGCATCGATCCGGCCGTGACGGCCGCGTACGTGCTGGCTGACACCTCGCAGCCCCTCGTCGTCGACAATGACGGCGACGGAAATTGCGACGTCATCAACCCCAAGCTCGTCCCGACGACGACGCCGCTCACGGGGGCGCCGCGCGAGGTGCTCAAGGTCCGCATGAGGCCCGTGCCGCCCACGGGCGCGGGCGACTTCACGCCCGACCCGAGCCTCCCTGGCGGGCTCGCCTGCTTGCCCGGCATGGACCTCAGTCCGCCCATGAACATCTGCCACGTCGAGCAGCCGACGGTCGCCATCAGCTACGCGGGCGGCCTATCGGCCATCTGGGCCGTCGAGCCCATCGCGCCCGACGACCCGAGGTACTGCTTTGGAAGTCAGCTCGACACGCTCGCCAACAACGTCCCGCAGGGCGGCTGGCGTTGCCTCGCCGTCGCGACCGCCGACCTGAACGGCAACCTCAGCACGTCGATGCCCATCCGGGTGTGGGTCGACTACTCGGACCAGGGCGCCTGGTGCGCCGCGCCGCCCGCCAACGCGGGGCCGATGCCGAACTGTACGGGCACCTACGACAAGGCCACCGACACCGTCTCGCCCAAAGCCTGCACGGCCCGCAGCTTCGCACTGCCGCCGGGGGCCATCGAAGTCTGCTTCAACAACGACTGTTAATGGTCCAAGCTCCGGGGCGCCGCCCGCGCGGCGCCCCATGAAGAGCTCCTCCGGCGTCGCCGTCCTCCACCTCACGAAGCGCTTCGGCGCGGCGCTCGCCGTCGACGATCTGTCGTTCAGCGTCGCGCCCGGCGAGATCTATGGCCTGCTGGGGCCGAACGGCGCCGGGAAGACCACGACGCTGCGCGTGCTCGCGGCCATCCTCCTCCCCACGGACGGCCGCGCCGAGCTCGCGGGCTTCGACGTGGCGCGCGACCCTCTGGGCGCGCGGCGCCAGCTCGGGTTCCTCACGGGCTCGACGGGCCTCTATGCGCGCCTCTCGGGCCGCGAGCTTCTGCGCTACTTCGGCCGCCTGCACGGAATGTCCGACGCCAACATCGCCGCGCGCACGGCACTGCTCGCGCGCGGGCTCGATCTCGAGCCCTTCTTGGACCGACGCTGCGAGGCGCTCTCGACGGGACAGCGCCAACGCCTTTCGGTGGCGCGCGCCGTCCTGCACGACCCGGCCGTGCTCATCCTCGACGAGCCGACGGTGGGCCTCGACGTGCTCGCCTCGCGCTTCCTGCGCGAGTTCGTGCGCGGCGAGCGCGACCGCGGCAAGGCCGTGATCTTCTCGACGCACTACCTCGCCGAGGCCGAGCTCCTCTGCGACCGCATCGGCCTTCTGCACGAGGGGCGGCTCATCGCCGAGGGCAGCCCCGCCGAGCTGCGCGCGAGCGCCGGCGGAGCGAGCAGCCTCGAAGAGGCGTTTTTGAGCCTCGTGGCGGCGCTGCCGGCCGCGCCGGGCACGCCCGCGCCCGAGGCGACGCCGTGAAGCTGTCAGACGTTACCCTCGTCGCCGCCAAGGAGCTCCGCGAGACGCTGCGCGATCGCCGCACCCTCGTCGTCATGGTGCTCTTCCCGCTCGTCGTCTACCCGCTCGTCTCGCTGCTTATGGCGCAGGTCATGTCGAGCCACACGGCGCGCGGCCAGGCACGCCGCTCACGCGTGGCCGTCGTCGGACCCGTCGCGGCCGCCGCGGCCGTGCGCGCGCGCCTGCAGGTGGACGCCCGGGAGTTCGACGCGGGCGTGCTCGCGGGCGTCGGCCGCGCCGACGCCGCCGGCGATCGCGCCGCCGTCGAGTCGGGCGCGCTCGACGCCGTCGCCGAGGTCGAGCCGGGCCCGCGCGGCGAGGCGCGCGTCCGCCTCGTCTACGACGAGGCCCGCGACGAGTCGCGGCAGGCGCACGATCGCGTGGGCGCGGCGCTGGGCGGCGTCCTCGCGCCGGGCTGCGCCCCGCTGTTCTCGCTCGAGGATCAGAGCGTCGCGCCGCGCGCCCGCGTGGGCGGCTACGTGCTCTCGAAGCTGTTGCCGCTCATCGTCGTCGTCATGATCATGCTGGGCGCGTTCTATCCGGCCATCGACATCACGGCAGGCGAGCGCGAGCGCGGCACGCTCGAGACGATCCTCTCGGCGCCCGTGAGCCGGTTCGATCTCATGACGGGCAAGGTCATCGCCGTGGCGACGCTCTCGACGATCACGGGCTTGCTCAACATGACCTCGATGTCGCTGACGATGGTCGAGGGCATCCGCCTCGTGGGCGCGACGACGCCCGTGGCGATCCCTTGGACGCGCGCGGCCTCGACACTGATCGTCGTCGTGCCGGCGGCCTTTCTGTTCGCGGCCGTCATGGTGGCGATCGGCGCCATGGCGCGCAGCTTCAAGGAGGCGCAGACGCTGCTGACGCCCGTCTACTTCCTGTGCTTCACGCCTTCGCTCATCGCGGGCCTCGGCGACTGGGACCTCACGGCCGCCGCGGCGCTCGTGCCGGGCGTCAACGTCACGCTGCTCGCGCGCGATCTCATCCTCGGCAAGGCCACGGCCGGCGCGGCGCTCCTCGTCGTCGCGAGCACGCTCGCCTTCGGGGCGCTCGCCCTCACGCTCGCCGCGCGCCTCTACGACTCCGAGCGCCTCCTCGCGGCCGACGAGGGCACGTTGCCGCTCGGCGCCTGGGTGCGGCGGCTCCTTTCGATCCGCGGGGACGGTGCCGCCGGAAGCGCCGGCGGCGAGGCCGTCACGGGCGCCTCGGTGCTCGCATCGACGCCCTCGCCGGGCCACGCGCTTGCCGTCTTCGGCCTCGGCTACGTCTTGCTCTTCTTCGTCTTCATCCCGCTGCAGTCCTGGCGGCTCGTCCCCGGCCTCGTGCTCTCCGAGTGGGTCGGCGTCCTCGGTCTCGTCGTGCTCTACGCGCGCGGCACGGGCCAGCGCCTCGTCGACGTCCTGCGCGTGCGGCGCGTGCCCTTGCGCGTCCTCGCGGGCGCTTTTCTCGTCGGGGCCTCGGCGTGGGCCGTCGTCGGCCTCCTCGCCGAATGGCTCGCCCCCGCGCCGCCCGAGCTCGTCGAGAGCCTGCGCCGGCTGGTCGCGCCGCAGGGCGGCCGCGGGCTCGCGCTCACGCTCGCGCTCGTGGCCCTCACGCCGGCCGTGTGCGAGGAGGCGCTGTTTCGCGGCGTCATCCTGCGCGGCTTCGCCGCCAAGCTCCCGCGGCTGACCTCTGCGGTCCTCACGGGGACGCTCTTCGGCCTCTTCCACGTCGATCTCTGGCGGCTCTTGCCCACGGGTCTGCTCGGCGTCGTGCTGTCGCTCATCGCGCTCGAGGCCGACTCCATCGTGCCGGCGATGCTCGCGCACTTCGTCAACAATGCTTGCCTCATCCTCCTCGTCCATGAGGGGGCCGTCGGCTCGGCGGGCGACATGAGCCGCCGCGCGCAAATCAGCCTGTTCGCCGCTGGGATGGCCGTCCTTGCAGTGGGGAGCATGCTCGTGCGGGGTAAGAAGCCAAGGGCGTCCGCTGTGTAGCGCAGTTCACGATTGTTGTTCGGAGCGCTGGGTACTGATAAAACCCACAGTGTGGGTGAAGTTGCGATGACAAACGGCGAAGACAAGCGCGCGCTCGGCCTGATCAAAAAGTGCGACGTGCTGTCCGACATCCCTGTCGAGGCCCTCGCGGCCCTGGCGCCGAACATCAAGATCGGCACTTATCGACCGCGCCAGGTCATCTACCTCCCCGGCGATCGCGCGCAGGCCGTTCACTTCCTCACGAGCGGCCGCATCAAGATCTCGAAGGTCACGCGCGATGGAAAAGAGCTCACGCTCGCCTATCGCACCGAGGGCGATTTCTTCGGTGAGCCGTGCCTGCTCGAAGGCGGCCCGCGGGAGGAGATGGCGGAGGCCATGGACGCCTCGGTCACGGTCGAGGTCGATCGGGAGCTGCTCGATCAGCTACTGCGCACGAACGGCACGACCGCCTACAAGTTCGCGCGCGCTCTCATCGCGCGCCGCAAGGATCTTGAGACGCGCGTCGAGCAGCTCATCTTCAAGGACGTGGGCTCGAAGCTCGCCGAGCTGCTGCTGAGTCTGGGCGCGGAGCACGGCATCGCCCACGCGCGAGGGCTCGTGGTCGGGCTCAAGATCACGCACCAGGAGATGGCTAACCTCATCGGCTCGACGCGCGAGACGGTGTCGCTCACGCTCTCGCAGTTCAAGCGCAAGGGGCTTATCCAGACCGAAGGCCGCAAGGTCATCCTCGCGGATCCCGAAGGCTTGCGCGCCCTCGCCTGACATTTTTGGGCCCGTTCAGGACCGAGGCTACGTCTTCGGTGGCTACGTCTTCGAGCGCAGGGGGGCGGTCAGTGGACCCGGCTTGGAGAGGTGGCGATCGTCGACGAAGATCGTGTTGACGAAGGTCGCGCCGCGCGCGGAATAGCGCTTCGATTCGAGCAAGCGAAGGATGTCGACGCTGACGGCGTCACCGCCGACCTCCAGCGTCTCGACGCAGATGACGTCCGGACGGTAGCGGTCGAAGTCCATGGTCTTGAGGATCCCGAAGTCCAGCCCCTCGGTGTCGATGGACAGAAAGTTGGGCGCGCCCGCAAATTGCTCGCGCATGAGCATGTTGATGTTCACGAGCGGCAGCTTCAGGACCTTCTCGATGACGAATTGGCCGTGGCTCTTGGTCTGAACGTCCTCGGCGTCCTCTTTCGAGAACGTGTTGAGGAGCCCGCCGCTCGTCCCGCCGATCACGTAGTAGTCGCCGGTCGTTGGCTCGGCGGACAGGCCGACGCCGACGTTGAGCGTCTTGTCGCGGGGCCGCACGCTCTTCAGCCGGTCGATCTTCGAGGGGTTGGGCTCGACGAGGACGCCGTGACCTCCGGCTTCGTAGAACGCGAAGGTGTTGCTGTCGAAGACCGGATCGAACGCGCCGATGTCCAGATAGGTGATCGGCCCCTTGACGCCGATCGCGCCGAGAACGTTCTCGACCACGAGGTCCTCGCCCTGCTGCGCGTAGGACCATCTGCCGGTCCGCCCCAGGCGGTCCTTCGCGACGTAAGCGCCGACGGCTCCACCGCCGACGACCGCTCCGCCGAGCCCTCCCACGAGAAAGCTGCTGCTCACCCCGTCCCGCAGCGTCCTGACGAACCCTCGTCGATCCATGGTGTCCGCAGTCTCTCCCAGATCCCGCGAACCGACAATCCGACCTACGGCGCTGGCACTCGTTCGCCGCGCTCACTCCGGCGTCGATGAGCCAGTGCGAGCAAAGCGAGCGGGTTCATTGACGGGAGGCCCAGCTGGGCCGGCTCGCCTTTTCGGAGCGATCTCCCGGAGGGGCCCGCGGGAGGGCGAAGCCCTTCCCGCGCGTTTACCAGCCGCCCCGTCGACCGCCGCCGCCGCGGCCGCGGCCTTCGCCGCCGCCGTACTCGCCGCCGCCACCACCACCGCGACCGCGACCGCCGCCACCATAGCCGCCACCGCCACCGCCACCGCCGCCGCCGTAGCCGCCGCCACCGCCGCCGTAGCCGCCGCCGCCACCGCTGCGCGGCGCGCGCTCGCGTGCCTCGCTGACGTTGATGGCGCGGCCCTGGATCTCGCGACCGGTCAGCGTCTGGATAGCCTGCGAGGCCTCCTCATCGCTTCCCATCTCGACGAAGGCGAATCCGCGTGGACGGCCCGTCTCTCGATCCATCACCACCTTCACCTCGACGACGTTCTTGCCGCCCTCGGCGAAGACGTCACGCAGCTCGGGCTCGGTCACGTTGTACGACAAATTCCCGACGTATAGCCTCGTTCCCATCTCGTTCTCCTTCGTTCGTTCACTCGGATTCGCGACGCGCGCTTCGGGCTCAAACTTTCAATGGAATCTTCACGCAGGGAAGCACACGCGCGACGGCGGCAAGCTGCGCGCACGCGCCGAAAATGCCCTGCGAGGGTCCTGGAGAACGGGCGCCGCCGGGAAAGGCAGCTGCACCTGCATCGACGAACACAGCACGCAAGACTCTCTGACATTCCCAGGTTAACAACCCGCCCGAGCGATGTCGAGACACCTGCGCACTTCGCCGGCCGAGCCCTTCGGAAATGGAGCCGCAACGGCGACGCCATCGCACCTACGCCCACACGCGCGCGGCGCGGCGACTCCGGAGTTCTCCCGACGGGCGGGGTCAGCGCGCCGCGCGCAACGCCTGCCGCACGGCCGCGCCGGCCTCGCCCGTCGTCGCCGGTTTGGCGCCGGGCGCCGCGACGTCAGCGGGCAGAATGCCGGCGACGATCGCGTCGTTGACGGCCGCCTCAACGGCGCGCGCCTCGGCCTCGAGCCCGAGGGAGTGACGAAGCAGCATCGCGACGCTGAGGATCGTCGCGTACGGGTTCGCGACGCCCTTGCCCGCGATGTCGGGCGCCGAGCCGTGAATGGGCTCGTAGAGGCCGCGCTTGCCGTCGCCGAGCGAGGCCGACGGCAGCATGCCCATCGACCCGGCGAGCATCGACGCCTCATCGGTGAGGATGTCGCCGAACATGTTCTCCGTGACGATGACGTCGAAGTCGGCCGGGCGCCGGATGAGGTGCATGGCGCAGGCGTCGACGAGCATGTTCGTGAGCTGCAGGTCCGGGAACTCCTTCGCGACGACGCGCGCCGCGACCTCGCGCCACAGGCGGGACGTCTCGAGGACGTTGGCCTTGTCGACCGAGCACAGCTTCTTGCGGCGCCCCTGCGCGATGCGCGCGGCGCTGCGCACGATGCGCTCGACCTCGCCCTCGGTGTAGACGCACAGGTCGGAGGCGCTGTCCTTGTCGCGCTTCTTCTCGCCGAAGTAGATGCCGCCCGTGAGCTCGCGCACGACGACCATGTCGACGCCCGCGAGCAGCTCGGGCCGCAGAGGCGACGCGCGCATGAGCAGCGGGTTGACGGCCACGGGGCGCAGGTTGGCGTAAAGACCAAGGCCCTTGCGTATGGCGAGCAAGCCCTGCTCGGGCCTCACCTTGGCGCGCGGGTCGTCCCACTTGGGCCCGCCCACGGCGCCTAGGAGCACGGCGTCGGCCTGGCGCGCGAGCTCGAGCGTCGCTGGCGGCAGGGCCGAGCCCGTGGCGTCGATGGCGGCGCCGCCGATGAGCGCCTCGCGCGTCTCGAACGTGTGCCCGTTCGCCCGGGCGACGGCCTCGAGGACGCTGACGGCCTCGGTCGTGACCTCGGGCCCGATCCCGTCCCCCGGCAGAACACAAATGAGCGCGCGCATGCCTGATCTCCTTCGCGGAAAGCGCGCGCACGATACAGGCTCGCGGCGGCGGATTCAACGGCGCGCGGGTGGCCGGCGTGAGGTCGGCCACCGCGGCCGCGGCGCCCCAACCCTTCGCCTCAACCTTTCCAGGCGGCGGCGATCGGGTAGCGGCGGCCCGGGCCGAAGGCCTTGCCCGTGATCTTGAGGCCGGGCGGCATCTGGCGGCGCTTGTACTCGCTCGCGCGCACGCGGCGCACGACGTCGGTGACGACAGCGCGCTCGAAGCCGGCGGCCACGAGCGCCTCGGTGTCCTTGCCCTCGACGAGGTGCGCCTCGAGGATGGCGTCGAGCACGTCGTACGGCGGCAGCGAGTCCTGGTCGGTCTGGTCGGGGCGCAGCTCGGCCGAGGGCGCCTTCGTGAGCGTCGCCTCGGGGATGACGGGCGCTTCGGCGTTCACGGCGCGCGCCAGGCGATAGACGAGCGTCTTGGGCGCGTCGCTGATGACGGCCAGGCCGCCGGCCATGTCTCCGTAGAGCGTGCAATAGCCCGTCGCGATCTCGCTTTTGTTGCCGGTTGTGAGGAGCAGGCGATCCTGGCGATTGGAGAGCGCCATGAGGATCGCGCCGCGGATGCGCGCCTGCAGGTTCTCGGACGTGAGCTGCGCCGCCTCTGCCGCCGCGGCCGGCGCCCGCGCGGGCGCGAAGGCCTCGAGCGGCGCCCGCAGCGTTTCGAGGTACGACTCGAACATGGGCTCGATGGGGATCGTCGCGAGCTCGATGCCGAGAGCGCGCGCGAGCGCCTCGGCGTCGCGCCGCGAGCCCTCCGACGAGAAGCGCGACGGCATGGCGACACCCAGCACGTTGCGCGGGCCGAGCGCGCGCGCCGCGACGCAGGCCACGAGCGCCGAGTCGATGCCGCCCGAAAGGCCCCGCAGCGCACGCGAGAAGCCGCACCGCCGGGCGTAGTCGCGCGTGCCGAGCGTGAGCGCGCCCAAGGCCGAGCGCTCGTCCGGAGCGTCGAAGGCCGCGAGGTCGCCGGTCCCGGCGTCGACGTCGACGAGCACGACGGCGCTCTCGTGCTCGGGGCCGCGCGCGATGACCTGGCCGCGCGCGTCGACCCCCAGGCTGGCACCGTCGAAGACGAGATCGTCCTGCCCGCCCACTTGATTGACGAAGACGAGCGGCCGCGCCCAGCGTCGCGCCGTCGCGGCCAGCATGCGCGGCCGCAAGTGGCGCTTCTCGATCGAATACGGCGACGCCGAGATGTTCACGATGACGTCGGCGCCGGCGGCGACGAGCGCCTCGACGGGATCCGCGCGGTAGAGGCGATGCGGCCAGAAGTCGCCGTCGTTCCAGATGTCCTCGCAGATCGTGACACCGAGGCGACGCCCGCGGAACGGCACTGCGGCCACTTCGGTGGCCGGGTCGAAGTAGCGCCACTCGTCGAAGACGTCGTAGGTGGGCAGGAGCGACTTGCGCGTCACGGACACGACGCGGCCGCCCTCGATGAGCGCCGCGCTGTTGGCGACGCCGCGCCCCGACGGCGACGGCGGCAGACGCTCGGGGAACCCCACGAGCACGCCCGCGCGCACGCCGCGCGCCCCGAGCTCGCGCGTGAGGCCGTCGAGGCTCGCGCGCGCGGCATCGAGAAAGGCCGTGCGCTCGAGCAGATCCTTGGGCGGATAACCCGACAGCGCGAGCTCGGGAAAGACGGCGAGCGCGGCGCCGCGGCCCTCGGCTTCGAGCGCGGCATCCCACACGAGCCGACGGTTGCCGTCGAAGTCCCCGATCGTGGGATTGATCTGCGCGAGCGCAATCTTCACGAGACTTTGATTCTACAGGGCGGGCGCCCGGCGTCAGGCGTGATAAAATGAAGGTGTGACCACCGCGAGCGAGGTGATCGCGCGTCCCCTCGAAGCCCCCGAACCCGTGGCTGCGACGACGCGCCCCCTGGACATCCCCCCGCAGAGCCGGATCTACGTCAACCGCAACCTGCGGCTCGACAAGATCGAGATGGTCGGCTTCGACATGGACTACACGCTCGCGCTCTACAACCAGGCGCGGATCGAGGAG
>DATKFB010000093.1:0-4913 GCA_035544435.1 Polyangia bacterium | reverse complement strand
ACACGATCTCGGCGAGCCCCGAGAGCGCCGTCAACATCGGGCAGCCGTTGCGCGAGGCGCGCGAGGGCTGGGTGAGCGCCTTCGAGAAGCGTTATCTCGAGGAGCTCCTGCGCGTGAACGAGAACCGCGTCAGCGCCGCCGCGCGCGCGGCCGGCGTCGACCGCATCTACTTCTACCGTCTGCTGTGGAAGCACGGCCTGCGCACGCGCGAGCCGTCCCTGCGAGACGTCGAAGACGCGAGCCCGTGAGGCGCGGAGCCCCGACCCCCTCGTAGATTCTCGCTAATGCCGGCCGTTCCCTTACAGTCGATTCGTCCCATGGAGCGCGCCGAGCCCCAACCCGCCCCGCTCCCGCAGTCTGGCGAAAGGATCGACGAGCTGACGCCGCGGGCGTTGCTCTTCGGGTGCGCCCTCGGCGCCCTGCTTGCCGCCGGGAACGTCTACACGGGCCTCAAAACGTCCTTCATCGACGGCGGTAGCATCACGACGGCCCTCATGGCCTTCGCGTTCTTTTCGACGTTCAAGCGACGCACGGGCGGCCCCTTCGGCATGCTCGAGAACAACATCGCGCAGACCACCGCCTCCTCGGCCGCCATCATGGGGTTTGCCATCGGGTTGCCGGGCTCCGTTCCCGCCCTCCAGCTCATGGGCCAGACGTATCCGGGCTGGGCGCTCGTCCTTTGGGGGATCGCGCTCGGCATGGTCGGCGTCGTCATGGGCGTCGTGCTCCGGCGCAAGCTCATCATCGCGGAGAACCTGCCGTTTCCCACGGGCGCGGCCACGGCAGAGGTCATCGAGACGATCTCGGCGTCGCGTCAAACGGCGATGTACCGCGCGCGCTTGCTCGTCGCGACGGCGCTGGCGGCCGGGCTCTTCGCCTGGTTCCGCGACGGACGCCCCAGCATCATTCCGCAGTCGACGGCGTTCGGCGGGGCCGTGCTCGGCGTCTCGCTCGCGACCCTGACCGTCGGCGTGAGCTGGAGCCCCCTGCTCGCCTCGACCGGGCTGCTCATCGGATTTCGCAACGCCGCCAGCATGCTCCTCGCCGGATTCGTGAGCTGGGTCTGCATCGCCCCCTGGCTCGTGCGGAGTCACATCGTGTCGGGTCCGGGCTTCGCGCCGAACGCGGCCTGGCTCATGTGGCCCGGCCTGGGCCTGCTGCTCGCGAGCAGCTTCGTCCCGCTCGTGCTCGATTGGCGCGCTCTCGCGCGTTCGTTCCGCGACATCCCAGCGCTGCTGCGGCGCCGCGGCGCCGCCGAGGGGGACGGGCCCGACGCGGATCGATTCCGCCTCGCCAAGCCGCTCCTCCTCGCGAGCGTCGTCGTCATGCTCATCGTCGGAAGGGTCGCCTTTCACCTCTCGCCGGGCGTCACGCTCATCGGGCTCCTGATCGCGCTCGTGCTCGCCAACGTGTGCGCGCGCTCGGCCGGCGAGACCGACCTCGCCCCGACGGGCGCCGTGGGAACGCTCACGCAGCTCATGTTCGCGGGCAACGGGAACGTCGCGTCGCTGTTCGCGGGCTCGATCACGGCGGGCGTGAGCTCGCAGACCGCCCAGACGCTCTGGGCGCTGCGCGCGGGGAACCAGCTCAAGGCGTCTCCACGAGCCCAGGTCTGGGCGCAGATGCTCGGCGCGGTCCTGGGAGCGGTCGTGTCCGTGCCCGTCTACATCGTCATCGTCAAGGCCTACGGCCTCGGCACGGAGACCATGCCGTCGCCCTCGGCGCTGTCTTGGAAGGCGACGGCGGAGGCTGTGCAGAATGGGTTGTCCTCCATGCCGCGCCACGCGCCGCTCGCGGGCGCCGTCGGTTTCGCATTTGGCGTGATCTTCGCGACGCTGTCGCGGGGACGCTGGGGCCGGTTCATGCCCTCGCCGGCCGCCATGGGGATGGCCACGCTCTCCCCGTTCTCATTGTCGTTCTCGGTGTGCATGGGCGGCGTGATCTCCCTGGTCGCGGGGCGGCTGCGGCCGTCCGCGGCTTCGTCGTCGGCCCTGATGTCGGTGGCGGCGGGAGGAATCGCGGGCGAGTCAGTCATGGGCGTCATCGTCGCCATCCTGATCTCGGTCGGGCTCCTTTAGGTCGGCCGGCGCCGATCGAGCGTAACGCGCCCTTGAACTCTGGCGGGTGCTTTGTTGACGCAGGACACACAAGTATCACCTTGTGGTCTTTTATCCGTTGACATAGGTAAGCCAAAGCCCACAAAATGGCCGTCGCAAACAACTGCCTCGGTCTGCGGATCGGGGTCCTGAAGGAGGGCGTATGAAGCGAAAGATCACGTGTCTTTTCAGTATGTTCATGATCGCCGGCAGCACCTTGGCGGCGCGCTCGGTGAGAGCCAACACGACGGTTTCCATACTCAATCTCAGGGACGGGCTCCTCGTCGCAGATTTCGAGGACGCGACGGATGACAACTGCATCATCACGCAGACCGACATCCGATTTTCACAGTCGGTCACGCAGATCGCTGGGCCCCCAATCGTGGGCCCGCCCACGACTTTGGTCACGGTCGTCTACGCGAACTCCTGCACCGGCGACTTCATCGAGTTCGACGGCGGCACGACCACGCAGACCTTTCAGATCGCCCAGGATCTGAGCTCGGCCACCCTGTCGGGCACCGCCCCCGCCTTTGATCAGGACGGTAACGGTACCAGCGTCAGCTTCAACATCAGCTGGGCGGCCAACGCGCCCCTTCAGTCGGTGGACCAAAAGACCGTCGTCACCCGGACCTCGGGCGGCCTGACCGTCGATCGCTTCAAGGACGAGTTCCGCACCGCCGACGTCAGCGGCACCGTCTCCGCCGTGATTCCTCAGCTCGGGCCGCCCGCCCTCGACCTCTCCCGCTTCCCCGAGGGCGGGTCGCTCGGTCAGAACGTCTTGGGCACGCGCACGATCACCTTCAATAGCCCGTAGGCGTGCGCGCCGAAGGGCGCCTCAGGACTTCGCGGCGGCGGTGAAGTGCACGCCAGCCACGTTCTCCTGCGGCGCCCAGTTGGCGATCGAGAGGAGCTCGCCGCCGACGATCTCCTTGCCGCCGGGGGCCTCGGCCGAATCTTTGACCGCCGCCTTGTCGACGTGCATGGAGATGTTGACGTGCACGCCCGCGTGGGCCGTCGCGCGCGCGGCCAGCTCCTCGGCGAGCGTGTTGGCGAGCGTCGTGAGCTGCTCGCGCTGATCGGTGGCTTCCTTCGAGTCGCCCGAGAGCACGCGGGCGCCGATGAGCGCGCTGCCCGTCTGGAGCGGCAGCACGAGGCCCGCGCCGCGGAAGGCCTGCTCGGCCGTGTCGAGGATCATGGACGTATCGTCGAGGATCTCGTCGCTCTCGGCGTCCGCGTCGCCCGCGATGCGGATCTCGACGTAGATCGCCGCGGCGCGCGCCGAATCGTCGCCGCCCACCTTCTTGACGCCGACGGCGTCGCGCAACGCCTCGATGAAGGCCTTGACGCTGGGGTAGCGGCGATCGGCCGTCTTCTCCATGCAGCGCAGGGTGATGGCGTCGATGGTGAGCGGGATGGCGGCGGCCTGGCTCGGCCGCGGCGGCGGCGCCTCGAGGTGCATGCGCTCGATGTCGGTCATCGTCTCGGCGCGGAAGGGATACTGGCCCGTGACCAGGTGGTAGAGCACGACGCCGAGCGCGTAGATATCGGTGCGCGGGTCGACGCCGTCGCCGCGGATCTGCTCGGGCGCCATCGTGTAGGACGTGCCGAGGCGGGTGCCGACGACGGTGAGGCCCGCGTCGCCCGCGTCGGGGTGCATGAGCTTCGCGATGCCGAAGTCGAGCAGCTTGACGACCTGTTTGCCCTCCCGCTGCATGATGAGGATGTTGCTGGCCTTGAGGTCGCGGTGGACGATGCCCTGGTCGTGCGCCGCCTGCAGCGCCGAGCAGACGGGCTCGAGGATCTGGTAGACCTCCATGGGCGTGAACCGACCGCGCTCGTTGAGCATCGAGCGGAGATCGGTGCCCTCGAGCAGCTCCATGACGTAGAACGGGCGCCCGTCGGGTAGCTCGCCGAACTCGTGGATGTCGACGATGTTCGGGTGCTTGATCATGTTGACGGCGAGCGCCTCGCGCAGGAAGCGCGCAACCATCTGCGGCGAGGCCGCGAGCTCGCGCCGCAGCACCTTGACGGCGGTCTTGCGTCCGAGGAGGCGGTGCTGGGCCTCGTAGACCGTGCCGCCTCCCCCCGACGCCAGCTCTTTCTTGAGGACGTAGGCGCCGGCCAGCGTGCCGGGCTTGAGCTGGTCGGGGTCGACGGCTTGAGCCATTGCGCCCGCGGCAATGCCCGGCCCCAGCGCGCGTGTCTTGTCGTCTTCGTCTTTGGATGCCATGGGACGTTCGACGGAGATCACCCGCCTCTTTCCGTATCGGAGGCTCCGTGGCAAACATTTAGGACATGATTGACTCACATTGTCACCTGGACTTTGCCGACTACGCCGATGATCGCGCGGAGGTGCTGGCCCGCGCGCGCGGCGCCGGGGTTTCGGCGTTCGTTTGCATCGGCTCCGGAAAGGACATGGTCTCGGCGCGACAAGCGGTCGCGCTCGCCACGGCCGAGGGTGACGTGTTTGCGGCGGTGGGCGTCCACCCCCATGACGTCGGGGGTATGAGCGAGGCCGACTGGACCGCGCTCGATGGCCTGGCGCGCGCGGCGCGCGTCGTGGGCATCGGGGAGACCGGCCTGGATTATCACTACGACCACTCGCCGCGCGACGTTCAGAAGGCGGCGTACGAGCGCTTCATCGTGCTCGCGCGCGCCGTCCGGCGGCCGGTCATCTCGCACGTGCGCGACGCGCACGAGGACGCCGTCGAGATCTTGCGCGTCGCGGGCGCGGCCGAGGTGGGCGGCGTCATCCATTGCTTCACGGGTGGCGTCGCCGAGGCGCGCCGGTACCTCGATCTCGGTCACCACCTGTCC
>DATKFB010000092.1:0-4671 GCA_035544435.1 Polyangia bacterium | reverse complement strand
CTTCAACGAGGGATACGCCGCGACGTCAGGCGACGAGCTCGTGCGGCGCGAGCTCTCGGCCGAGGCCATCCTCCTCGGGCGCCTGTTGGTCGAGCTCATGCCGGCCCGCTCGGCGCCGCGCGGCTTGCTGGCTCTCATGCTGCTGCACGACGCGCGGCGCGAGGCGCGGGTCACCGCCGACGGCGACCTCGTAGTGCTCGAGGAGCAGGACAGGTCGCGCTGGGACCAGGCGCAGATCCGGGAGGGCCTCGCACTCGTCGAGGACGCGCTGCGCGCCGCGCCGGCCGACGCCTTCGCCATGCAAGCCGCCATCGCCGCGCTCCACGCGCGCGCGCCGCGCCCCGGCGACACGGATTGGCCGCAAATCGTCGCGCTCTACGCGCGTCTGTTCGTCGTGCAACCGTCGCCGGTCGTCATGCTCAACCACGCCGTCGCCGTCGCGATGGCGCGCGGGCCGGAAGAGGGGCTGCGCCTCCTCGATCAGCTCGCGGCCGCCCACGCGCTACCCGGCTACCACTGGCTGCCGGCGGCGCGTGCCGATCTGCTGCGGCGCCTCGGGCGGCGCGCCGAGGCCGCCACGGCGTACGGCGAGGCGCTCGCGCTCGTCGGCAACGAGGCCGAGCGCCGGTATCTGCGGCGGCGCCTCGACGAGCTCGAGCCCTGACGTTCGGCGTACGCGACGAGACGCCGCGTTTGACAGCACCGACGGACCGGCCGACCATGAAGGGGCCGTGCTCCCCGGCCCCCTCCACCGGCTGACGCGCCTCAAGGAGGATCCCGCAGCGATGTGGCTGCTCCCGCTCGACCGGGTCATCGTGACCCTCAAGGGCTGGGCGGCCTGGGCTCTTTACGGCGCGTTCCTCTACGGCGTCCGGTGGGCGGTCGAGTTCATGATCGAGACACTCCTCCACACGAGCGGGCAGGGCCTGCCCCGCATCGCGGCCGGCGTCGTGGGCGCGGCGTTTCTCATCCCCATGCGCCGAACGGTCATCCGGCTGCGGGCCGACGCGACCGCGAAGATGGCGCGCCAGGCCGCCATGGATTCGGCGGCGCCCATCGACGATTTCACGACGCTCGGCGCGGAGGCCGACGGACGGCTCGTCTCGCTCGTCGGCTGGGTGCGCGGCCACGGTTACCTCTACAACCTCGTCGACGGGCAGCGCGCCGTTGGTCTGACGCTGCGCTGCCAGGACGGCATCCCGTTCATCATGGAGACGATCCACAACTTCGATCTCCTCGACGAGAACGGCAACGCGGCCCTCGTCGTGACGGCAGACGGGCGCGCGCTCGGAGACACCAACGTCCGTCTCTCGCGCGCGAGCAGCGACGATCGGAACCTGGTGATGTCGCTCGACCTGCCCGCGACGGCGGTGCCGAGTGACTGGAACGCCTTCGTCGTGCGCGACGGCGATCCCGTGATGGTCGTTGGCACGAAGACGACGATCCAGGACCTGACCGAGCTCCAGTACGGGCGCCCCGCGGACCGAACGGCCGTCGCGTCGACGAAGACCCGGCCTCTGCTCCTCTTCCCGCTCGCGGCCGAGCGCCGCGAGGTCTGACGACCGCGCCAAGACGACCGAGCCAAGACAAGACGACCGCGCCAAGCTTCCCACGGCGCCTCGGCGGTCGTAAGCTGCCGCGCGTGAATCCCGTGATTTTGTTGATGCTGCTCGGAAGCCTCGGGGTGTCGACGCCCGGCGCGCCGTCGGCCGAGGAGCAGCGCCTCTACGCCGAGGGCTTGACGGCATTCGGCGCCGGCGACGCGCGCGCCGCCGAGCGGGCCTGGCAGCAGGGCTACGGCATCGCCCAGGATCCGGCCTTCCTCGTTCGCATCGGCGAGGCCGAGGAGAAAGCCGGCGCGCCCGCCGAGGCGGTCGAGACCTACCGGCGCTACTTGCGCGAGGCGCCTGACGCCTCGGATCGTCGCGACATCGAGCAGCGCGTCGCGCGGCTCGCGCAAGTCGGGGCCCCGGCGGGCGCCGCCCGCGCGGCCGATCCGGGCGAGGAACCGCGCGAGCTCGGCGCGGCTCCCCCGTCCGAGGCAGCCCCGGCGCCGCCGGCGTCCGTCGCGCGCGCCATCGTCGGCGATTCGGAGATGGGCAAGCGCGCGGCCGACGACGGCGAGTCGGGTTGGAACCGCTACAACGTCACGGCGATGTCGGCGGCGGGCGTGACCGTTTTGCTGTTGGGGACTGCCGCGTTCTTCGGCGCCGAGGCGGCCTCGAAGGAGAGCGACGTCGACAGCCTAGAAGGTTATCACGACGAGAAGACGGGCCGCCCCGTGTCGTATTCGACAGTTTCGCGGCAATACGAGGGCGCCCTCGCCGACGGCCGCGCCGACGCTCACGACGCCCGAATCGCCCTGCTGGGCGCGGCGGGCGCGGCGGCCGTCGCCGCCGTCTTCTTCGCGCTCGACGCCCACCATGGCGGCGAGGCGACCGTGGCCTTCGCGCCGGCGCCGCGAACGATGTCCGGCGGCGCGGTCACCGCGTCGTGGACCTTCTGATGACGCGCGCGAAGGGCCTAGTCCCGCTCGCGCTGCTGCTGGGCGGCCTCACGGCGGCGGCCTGCTTCTCGCCGCGGGAGCCCGCCTGCGCGTTCTCCTGCGCGACGGACGGAGCGTGCCCGGCCTCGTACGTCTGCGGCTCCGACGGTCTGTGTCACCGGATGGACGGCGTCGGCGTCTGCCTCCTCGATCCGCTCGACGGCGGCGCCGGCGACTGACGTCGTTTCGCTGGAGCCGGTCCCTCGGGCCGTATAGACTCCCGCGCGGTCGGACGATGGGCATCCTGGATCTGTTCTCGAAGCAAGGGCGCAAGGAGCGCGCGCGCGCCAGCAACATCAAGGGCGCCGTCAGCAAGTTCGCGCAGTCGGCCGATCGGTTCAAGGCCTTGCAGGCGCTGCGCGACGACGGCTCCGAGGAGGCGCTCTACGGCCTGCTGCGCCGTTTCGGCATGATGTACGACAAGACCATCGAGGATGAGCAGGAGAAGGACTGGGTCTTCGACGTGCTCGTCGAGAAGGGCGTCGCGATCCTGCCGTCGCTCAAGAAGTATCTGCTGGCGGCGGACTCGATCTCGTGGCCCCTGCGCCTGCTCGACAAGATCGCCGATCGCGAGGTCGAACTCGCGATGCTCGAGGAGATCCTGGCGCGCCACGAGCCCGGATACGAGCGCGATCCCACCAAGAAGATCCAGCTCCTCAACCACCTCGCGGCGCTCAAGGACAAGCGCGTTCCGCCCCTCGTCACGCCCTATCTCGCCGACATGGACGAGGGCGTCCGCTACGCCGCCGTCGAGGCGCTCGTGCGCCAGGGCGACGAGGCCGCCGCCACGGCGCCGCTCGTCGAGCAGCTCACGAAGCCCGAGGAAGAGAGCCTGCGCATCCGGCTGCAGATCGGCGAGGGGTTCGCCGATCTCGGCTGGAAGATCCCGGCCGACAAGCGCGACGCCGTCCTGAAGTTCTTGCCCGAGCAGTTCAAGCTCGCCAAGGACGGGCGTGTCGAGAAGAAACCCTCAGCGAAGGAATAGCGGTTGCCCAAGCGAACCGACATCAAGACCGTCATGCTGATCGGCTCCGGGCCGATCGTCATCGGCCAGGCCTGCGAGTTCGACTACTCGGGGACGCAAGGGGTGAAGGCGCTCAAGGAGGAGGGCTACCGCGTCGTCCTCGTGAACTCGAACCCGGCGACGATCATGACCGATCCCGACATCGCCGATCGCACCTACGTCGAGCCGCTCACCGTCGAGGTCCTCACGATGGTCATCGAGCGCGAGCGGCCCGACGCGCTCTTGCCGACGCTCGGCGGACAGACGGCGCTCAACCTCGCGCTCGAGCTGCACAAGGCGGGGGTCCTGGATGCGTACGGCGTGAAGCTGATCGGGGCGCAGGTTGCTGCCATCGAGAAGGCGGAAGACCGCCTCCTGTTCAAGCAAGCCATGCAGAAGATCGGCCTCGCCGTGCCCTGGTCTGGCTACGCCCGCGGCATGGAGGAGGCGCGCGCCATCCACGCCCAGATGGTCGCGGAGACGGGCACGGCCTTCCCCGTGCTGCTGCGGCCCTCCTTCACGCTCGGCGGCTCGGGCGCGGCCATCGTCTGGAACGCCGACGAATTCGAGGCGAAGATGGCCTGGGGCCTGCAGCAAAGCCCGCGTGGCGAGGTGCTCGTCGAGCAATCGGTACTCGGCTGGAAAGAGTACGAGCTCGAGGTCGTCCGCGACAAAAACGACAACGCCGTCATCATCTGCTCGATCGAGAACTTCGATCCCATGGGCGTGCACACGGGCGACTCGATCACCGTCGCGCCCGCGATGACGTTGACCGACAAAGAGTACCAGGTCATGCGCGACGCGGCGCTGGCCGTCATCCGCGAGATCGGCGTCGAGACGGGCGGCTCGAACATCCAGTTCGCCGTCAACCCGCAGAACGGCCAGATGATCGTCATCGAGATGAACCCGCGCGTCTCGCGCTCGAGCGCGCTCGCCTCGAAGGCGACCGGATTCCCGATCGCCAAGATCGCGACCAAGCTGGCCATAGGCTACACGCTCGACGAGATCCCCAACGATATCACGCGCGAGACGCCGGCCTGCTTCGAGCCCTCGATCGATTACGTCGTCACCAAGGTGCCTCGCTTCGCCTTCGAGAAGTTCCCGGGCGCCGACAGCGAGCTCG
>DATKFB010000091.1:0-5976 GCA_035544435.1 Polyangia bacterium | reverse complement strand
TGACCGTCGATCGACTCCGCCCAGACGCTGCCCACGAGGGCGGCGACGCCCACGGCGACGGCCGTCCAACCGAGGGCGCGCAGCGGCAGCTTCGACGGCAAGACGACGAGATCGACGTCGAGCGTCTCGTCGACGCCGTTGACGGCCGTCAGCGTGCGCTCGAGGGGGTCATAGCCTTCGGCGGCGAGCTCGAGCTTGTGCACGCCCGCCGGCAGCTCCCGATCGACGGGTGTCCGTCCCATGGGCTCGCCGTCGAGCGCGAGGCGCGCGCCCGCAGGACGCGAGCGGATGATGAAGCGCGCGGGCGTGTTGGCAAGCGCCTCGAGGCGCGCGCGCAGCGCCGATGCCGCGAGGCCGACCTTCTCGCTCGCCTCCTCGACGCCGCAGATCTCGCAGCGCTCGCGGTTGGTCCCGATCGTGACGCCGCTCTTGCCGTTCACGAGGTCGAGCGTGACGTCGTAGGTCTTGTCGTGCTCGACGACCGACGCGAAGACGAGGAACGCCACGCCGAGCGCGTGCGCCGCCTTGCCCGTGCAGCTGCCGCCCGAGCAACTGTCCGCCTCGAGACCGGCCGCCGCGAGGCGCTCCCGCACCATGGCGCCCGTCATCACCTCGAAGCGCGCCGCCGCGAGCCCCTCGACGAGCCGCTGGGCGAACAGATCGCGCGCGGCCTCGGGCACCGCGCCCTCGAACGCGAGCCTCACGACGGCGACGCGCTGTTTCCCTGGCGCGCTCTCGTCGATGGCCCGGGCCGGCTGCGGGACGCCCGCGGCGAGCGCGAGGACCAGCGCGAGCCCGAGGCCACGCGCCATGAGGGGGCTCCGGGCGACGCGCGCGCGCTCAGGCGACGCGTGGGACATGTACGGCATTGTACACGAGCCCGACGGCGCCGCGCGATGGGAGATCTGTTACGCTTGGAAACGGTCGCTGTGGGTCGTCCGCGTTCCGCGTTCCCTTCTTCGTTGCGTCTTGGCCTTGCGTCGCGGCGGCGTCGCGACCTGATCACCTTGGCTTGGAGGCTCCTCATGCGTGTACGCCCCTCTGCGGCGATGTCCCTCGGCATCACGCTGGGCGTGTTGGCCGTCGCCGCGGCGGCAGCCTGCAACCGCGCCAACCCGCTCTATCGCGGGCTCGACGGCGGCGCCGTCACGGGCGCGGGCGGCGCGCTGGGCGGCGCGGGCGATCAGGGCACCAGCGGCTCGGGCGGCTCGGGCGGCGGCTCGGGCACCGCCGGCGCCTCGTCAGACTCGGGAATGCCCCTCGACGCCGACAATTGCCGCGACGCGACGCTCGGCGCCTGTCAGCAGGCCAGCGACTGCCTCACGGCCCGCGGCACGCCCCAGTGCGGCGCGTGGGAATGCCGCGCCGGGCAATGCGCGGTCATCTGCCCCGCCTGCGCCGACAACGACAACGACGGGTTCGGCGTGGGGATGGGGTGCGCCGGCCCGGACTGCGACGACAACGATCCCACAGTGGGGAGCACGGGGACGCGCGCGTGCTACGAGGGCAAGGGTGGCACGCTCGGCGTCGGCGCCTGCCGCGCGGGCTCGCAGTTCTGCACGGCGGGCATCTGGTCGACGTGCGGCGGGCAGGTGCTGCCCGCGGGCGAGGCCTGCAACGGCGTCGACGACGATTGCAACGGAAAGACGGATGACGGCCTCGGCACGATCTCCTGCGGCCTCGGCACGTGCGCGCAGACGGTTCCCGCGTGCGTGGGCGGCGTGCTCGGCGTGTGTAAGGCCGGCACGCCCGCGCTCGTCGACCTCTGCGACGGGAAGGACAACGATTGCAACGGCGCCGTCGACGACGGCTGCGACACGGCCTGTGTTCACGTCGCGCCCAACGGGGACGACATGGCTGGAACCGGCACGATGCTGCGTCCGTTCCGCTCTATCCAGGCGGCCATCGACTTCTCGGCCGGCGCGACCACGCGCCCCAAGAACGTTTGCGTCGCGGGCGGCAACACCTGCGGCGACACGAACATCTACATGGCCAACGACGGCAACCCGCTCACGATGGCGAGCGGCGTCTCGCTCTACGGGAACTACGAAGCGCTCACCTGGTCGCGCTGTCCCTTCGGCACGGCGGGGTTGCCAAACCTCACGGTGACGATTGCGGCGCGCACGACCGCGGGAGTCACGTTTCCCGCGACGGTTATGACGCCCACGACCATCGACGGTGTGCGCATCGCGCGGTTCGGCGGCGGCGGTGGCGGCGGAGCCACGGTAGGCATCACCGTCTCGGGCGCCAAGCAGGTCCAGATCTCGAACGTCGTCATCGACGACGCGCAGAACGCCATGACCTCGTATGGCGTGAACCTCACGGGCGGGGCCGAGGCGCTCATCACGCGCTCGGGCATCTTCGGCGGCGCCGGGAGCGTCACCTCGGCCGGCGTCCACTCCGTCGGCTCGAAGCCCACGATCCGGGAGAACTGCGCGGCGATCGACGCGACGACGGGCCACTGCACGTCAGCCTGCTCACAGACGACCGTCGGCATTCACGGCCGGTCGCCGCCCGGCGCCGGCAACGACAACGGCGCGACCGAGGCCGTCGCCATCGATCTCGTCGATTCGCCGGGCGCCGTCGTCGAACGGAACGCCATCTGCGGGACCCCGGGCGCCACGGGGGCCGGCCTCCGCGTGGCGGGCGCGGCCGCGGACACGGTGGTGCGCGGCAACTCGATCACGGCGGACGGCGGCACGAAGCTGGGGCTCGGCATCTCGATGCTCGCCTGCGCCGACGCCGCACCCTGGATCGTCGACAACGAGCTCATCGTGGGCGACACCGCGGGGACGGCGACGCGCGCCGCGGGCATTTACGTCGCGGGCGCGTGCCACCCCGTAATCGACGACAACACGAAGATCGCGACAGGCGTCACCGGCACGCCCGACACGGCGTTCGGGGTCTTCTGCGGCGCCGACGCCAACGGCGTGAGCCGCTGCTCGGTCACGGGCAACCAGCTCATCCAGGGCTCGCCCACCGCTCGCCCCGGCCAGACGATCGGCGTCGTCTGCGACGCTGGCGGCTGCGCCCGCGTCACGGGCAATACGATCATCGGCCAGGGCGGCGCGACGGTCGTCGGTCTCTCGCTCCGCGCCACGGGGGCCTTCGTCGACCGTAACGTCGTCACGGGCGGCTGCGGCTCGAAGACGACGACGGCCGTGCTCGCCGAGGACGCGCGCTCCCGCATCGAGAACAACGTCGTGCACGGCGCCGCCTGCGGCGCGAACGGTTCGACGCCAGAGGCCGACGGCGTGCGCGTGCTCGTGGCGCTCAGCGGAAACGAGGTCGACGTGAGCTCCAACACGATCGATGCCGGCGGCAGCGGCGCCTGCCAGGGCGTTGCGGCGGGGATCGGGCTCGGTGCCGCCGCCGGCCCCAAGAGCCCGCACAGCATCTTCCGCGACAACATTCTGCGCGCGGGCGCTTGCTCGCTCGGACGCATCGACTTCATCGAGACCGAGGCCACGACGACGCCGCGGCTCTTCGGGCACAACGACCTCGACCCGACGGGCGCGCCGACGTCGCTCTATCTCCGGCCCGGCGCCGCCAATTCGCCGACGATCATGACCATCAACATGTTCACGGGCGCCTCGGGCAATATCAGCGCCGATCCGGCCTTCGTCGGGCCCACCGATTTTCATCTCTCTGCGGGCTCCCCCTGCGTCAACGCGGGGACGCCCGTCGGCGCGCCCCGGACCGACTTCGACGGCAAGGCTCGCGACGACCAGCCCGACATCGGCGCCTACGAGCGATGACGCCTCTTTTTCGAACCTGACACCGACGTCGCAGATCCGTCTCGTGCCGAGGGGCGAGTTCACGCGGCGGCGCGGCGGGCTGATCTGGCCCCGTTCGTGCATATCGGCCCTTCGTGCAGCCAGCCGTGCACGGCCCCGACGATGGGCGTGGCGCCGCGACGCTCCAGCTCGCGCCCGCATCGGAAGGAAGCTTTCCTGTCGGCCGCCGCTTCGTCCAACACTTCGTCTCCACCTACCTGACCGCCGACGCGCGCAGCCTCGCGGCGGGCCGCATCGCGCTCGCGGCCGTGCTGCTGCTCGATCTCGTCAAGCGCTGGGTGCAGCTCGGGAGCTGGTACACGAACGAAGGCCTCGTCCCCAACCACACGCTGCTCTGGCGGCCCTCGTTCGCCCACGTCTTCTCGTTCTTCTACATGGCCTCGTACACGCACGAGGCGGTCCTGGGCTTCGTCGTCTGCGCGCTCGCGTACACGGCGCTGCTCGTCGGCCTCTACACGCGCGCGGCGCAAGTGTTGAGCATGGTGTGCGTGATGTCGCTGCATGGACGCCTCCTGCTCTTCGACAACGGGGGCGACGTCGTGCTCGGCTTGCTCGCGATCTGGACGGCGTTCTTGCCCACGGGGCGTCGCTTCTCCGTCGACGCCGTGCTCGGCCGCGGCGGGCCCGCCCAGCGCCGCGTCGTCTCGCTCGCCGTGCTCGCCCTGACCTGCCAGCTCGCTTTCATCTACTTCTTCAACGCCGTCCACAAGAGCGGCGAGACCTGGCGCGAGGGCAGCGCCGTTCACTACGTGCTGCACCTCGACCGCCTCGTGACGCCGCTCGGCGTCTGGGTGCGCACGCGGATGACCCCCGGCCTCTCGCGCGTCATGAGCTACGGCGCGCTCGGCATCGAGTGGTCGCTGCCGTGGCTGCTCCTGTCGCCCATCGCGGTGCGCCACTGCCGCCGCGTGGCCATCGCGCTCATCGTCATGCTGCACGTGGGGTTCGGCCTGCTCATGAACCTGGGCGTGTTCGTGCCGGCTATGATCGCCTACGCGCCGCACTTCATCCACGCCGACGACTGGGACGCGCTCTCCCGTTGGTGGGGCCGCTCGCGCTTCGGGGCACGGCGCTGGGCAGGTCTTGAGGCGCGGATCGGCGCCGAGCTTCGCCGGGCCGGCGCGTTCTTCACGTTCGGACGCTCGCTGCGCATAGTGCCACCCGGTCCCGCGGTGACGGCGCTCGCGCGCAGCGTGCCGGCGCTGCGCGAGGGAATCGTAGCGCTGCTAATCATCGTCGCCGCCAACCAATTGCTGGACGAGAACCAGGCCGCGCATCGCGTGATCGACCATCACAACGCGCCGGCCGTCGCGGCGGCCGTCACCTACCTCAACCTTTTTCAGGGTTGGTCGATGTTCGCGCCGGAGGTGAACAAGACCGACATCAACATCGCCGTCGACGCCGTGACCGCAGACGGCCGGCACGTCGATCCGTGGAACGAGGCCGCGAACCCCAAGTACCCGGCGCCGGGCGCCACGATCCCGAGCGCCATGGGGCCGAACTGGCTCTTCTATCAGTACGTCACGCGCCTGCCCTGGTGGCCCGCGTACAACCAGGCGTTCCAGGAGTGGATCCTCCGCTACCCGCTGCGCACCGGCCGCACCGAGGACGAGATCGTCTCGTTCAAGGCCTACAAGGTCGAGGACGACAGCCCGGCGCCCGGCGCCAACGAGCCGACGAATCCACGCGCGACGCTCATGCTCGAATACAATTCTGCGGGCGCGCCCGCGGCGCACGGGTCGTGAGCGGTCTGCCCTACGCCTGAAGACACACCGGGAATGCTAACGTTCGTCCGTGGGGCGCGGTCCCTCGACGAGCTCGTGGCGGCCTTCCGGGGCGCGGCGCTGCCACGCGCCGAGTGGACGCACGCCGCGCACCTCGGCGTCGGGGCCTGGCACGTTCACCACTTCGGCGCCGAGGCGGCGCTCGGGCTGTTGCGGGCCGGCATCACGCAGCTCAACGAGCGGCACGGCACGGCGAGCTCGTCTTCGAGCGGCTACCACGAGACGATCACCGCTGCCTACGTGAGGCTCATCGAGGTATTCCTCTCGACGTTCGAGGTCGGCGCGCCGCTCGAGCGGCGGGTCGAGGCGTTGCTGGCGAGCCCGCTCGGCCAAAGGTCGGCGCTGCTCGAGTTCTGGTCACGGGAGCGGCACATGTCGCCCCCGGCGCGCCCCCC
>DATKFB010000090.1:0-2255 GCA_035544435.1 Polyangia bacterium | reverse complement strand
GCGCCGCCGACGACCTGGACGGAGCTTCTGATCGAGGTCGCGGCCGAGGCGGCCGAGCTCGTCGCGAGCGAGGTCTCGGAGCTCACGGGCGGCGTCGAGGTGCGCGACGCGGGGACGCTGCTGCGCGCGGCGGAGGGGCGCGCCGCCATCGTCGCGCAGTGCACGCCCGAGGCGGCGGACGACGTGCTGGCAGCGGCGATGGAGACCTGCGCGCGCGCGCGCGCGGCCGGCCTGCGCGTCGATCCCGTGACCGTGCGGCGGCGCGAGGCCCACGAGGAGGAGTGGCGCGACGTCTGGAAGCAATACTTCCGCGCGACGCGCGTCGGTCGGACGTTCATCGTGCGCCCGAGCTGGGACCCGGGGACCATCGAAGATGGGGATCGCGTCATCGATCTCGACCCTGGGCGGGCCTTCGGCACGGGCGGGCACGCCACGACGAGGCTGGTGATCGCGCTCGTCGAGGAGGTCGCCGACCGGCCCGTCGCGCGCTTCCTCGATCTCGGCTGCGGCTCGGGGATCCTCGCCGTGGCGGCGGCGCGCCTGTGGCCACGCGCGGCCGGCCTCGCCGTCGACGTCGATCCCGAGGCCACGGCCTGCGCGCGGGAAAACCTCGACCGGAATCGCGTCGAGACGGTCGAGACGCGCACGGGGACGCTGGCCGACGCGCCGGGGCCCTTCGACGTCGTGCTCGCGAACATCCAGGCCGACGTGCTGCTGCCGCTCGCGGGCGAGCTCGTCGCGGCGCTCGCGCCGCGCGCGACGCTCGTGCTCTCGGGACTGCTCACCGAGGCCGCGCCGCCCGTGCTCGCGGCCTATCTCGCGGCCGGCCTCACGCTCGAGGCACGCCACGACGAGGACGAATGGACGGCGCTGCGCCTCGCGGCGCCGGGCGCCGCCGCCCCTTGAGCCGATGAGCCGCGTTCGCCTCTACGTGCCGGCCGAACGCCTCGAGGGCGCGCGGCTCACGCTCACGGGCGACGAGCACAAGCACCTCGCGCGCGTGCTGCGCGCGCGCGCCGGTGATCGGCTCACGCTCTTCGACGGAGCGGGGACGGAGGTCGAGGCCGAGGTCGCCCGCGTCGGCGCGCGCGAGACCGAGCTTGCGCTCGGCGCGCGCCACGCGGGCGGCGTCCCAGCGCCGCCCGTCGTGATCACGCTGCTCGTCGCGGTCCCGCGCGGCGAGCGCATGGACCTCGTGGTCCAAAAGACGACCGAGCTCGGCGTCGCGCGCATCGTGCCGATCGTGACCGAGCGGTCGGTCGCGCGGCCGCAGCCAAAGCAGCGCGCGCGCTGGGAGAAGATCGCGCGCGAGGCGGCGCGCCAGTGCGGGCGCGCCGACGTCCCGAGCGTTGACGACCCCATCGCGCTCGCCGCGGCCGTCGGGGCGCCCAACCTGCCCGCCGTGCGCTTCGCGCTCTGGGAGGCCGAGCGCGGCCACGCGCTGCGCGTCGCCCTCGCACGCGCCTTCGCCGCGGACGCCGCCAGTCGGCGGCTGCCGTCCACGGCGCTGCTCGTCGGCCCCGAGGGCGGCTTCCCCCCCGACGAGGTCGCGTTGGCCGCCGCGGCCGGGTTCGTGCCCGTGGGGCTCGGGCCGCGCGTCCTGCGCGTCGAGACGGCCGCCATCACGGCGGTCGCGCTGGTGCAGGCCGCGGCGGGGGGGCTCGATTGAGGCAGACTCCTCACCCCGACCCTCTCCTCGCCCCGCGAGGGCAGGGAGAGCAGAAGCACCCAGATCCCTTGTAAGGACTGTGCGAGCGAAGCGCGGCTTTGCCGCGCGCAGCGGGGGGACCGGCCGAGGCCTCGCGAAGCGAGCGGGATGGTAGCAGGACGTGGGGGGGGGAGGTGCGCGCGGCAGCGAGCCACCCCCCGTCGAGAAAAACAGCCTAAACTTGCCGTGGCGGCGCGGGGTCCTCAAGATGGGGACGTGACCGCCTTCGCCGCCACCATGTCCGCCGCCTCCAGCTCGTCCGTCCCCACCCGCGAAGAGCGCGTCCTGCGCGTGCGCGTCACCGGGTTCCCACGCCGCACGGTGGCGGCGCTCTTCGACCTCGGTATGCTGCTCGCCTTCTCGGCCAGCATCACGCTCGTCGTGGCCCTGCTGCTCCACGTGCCCATGCCCAGCCTGCGCGAGGTGGGCCCCGACCTGCTGGTGGCGGGCATACTCGATCGCAACCCCATGGCCGTGGGCGCCGTCGGGCTGTTCCTCGGCATGGCTGGCCTCTACGAGCTCTACTTCGCCGGCATCTCTGGCCAGA
>DATKFB010000089.1:0-11565 GCA_035544435.1 Polyangia bacterium | reverse complement strand
CGGGGGCGCGACCCCGGCCTGCCAAGCCAACGGCTCGTGTGGCCGCTGCTCGACGACGAACGTTACCCTCTGCACGGGCATGACGCCGGCTTGCGACCCGGCGACCGCCACCTGCGTCGCTTGCGTCTCGAGCGCGACTTGCGCGGGCATGACGCCGGCCTGCAACGTCGCGACGCACACCTGCCGCGCATGCAGCTCTGACGCGGACTGCGGCAGTGCGACGCCGGCCTGCCAGCCCAACGGCGCGTGCGGGGCCTGCTCGGCCACGAACGTCACGGCGTGCGTGGGCCCGACACCGGCGTGCAACAGCGTCACGGGCTCCTGCGTCGGGTGCCTGTCGGCCGCGCAGTGCTCGGGGACGACGCCCATCTGCGCGCCTTCGACGCAGACCTGCCGCGGGTGCAACGGCGACGGCGAGTGCGGAGGTGTCGCGCCGGCATGTCAGCCGAACGGCTCGTGCGGTGCGTGCTCGGCGATGAACAAGAGCCTGTGCGGCGGCTCCCTGCCCGCGTGCGACGCCGCAAGCGGCACCTGCGTGACGTGCATCGCCAACGCCGACTGCGCCGGCGCGACGCCGGTCTGCAACGGCGCTACGCACACTTGCCGCGCCTGCGCCGGCGACGCGGATTGCGCCGGCACGACACCGGCTTGTCAGCCTGGCGGGGCGTGCGGCGTTTGCTCGGCGACGAACAAGAGCGCGTGCACGAGCGCGATGCCGGCCTGCGACGCGCGCACGGGGACGTGCGTCGGCTGCACCGGGGACGCGGATTGCGGTGGCTCCTTGCCTGTGTGCGATCGAACGTCGCGCGCATGCCGCGCCTGCGCCGGCGACTCGGATTGTGGTGGGGCGACGCCCGCCTGCCAGCCGGGCGGCTCGTGCGGCGCTTGCTCGGCGAGCAACGCGCGGCGCTGCGTAGGCGCCACCTCCGTCTGTGACGTGCCGGTCGGCAGTTGCGTGGGGTGCCTCACGAGCGCGCAGTGTGGCGGCGCGACGCCGACGTGCGACGTGACGGCGCACGTGTGCCGCGCCTGCGCGGCCGACAGCGAGTGCGCCGGCGCGACGCCGGCGTGCGACCCGAGCGGCGCGTGCGGGGTGTGTTCGGCGACGAACAGCTCGAAGTGCACGGGGCCGACGCCGGGCTGCGACGCCGCCACGGGGACGTGCCTTTCGTGCACGAGCGACGCGCAGTGTGGCGGCACGAAGCCCGTCTGCGACACGGGGACGAACAAGTGTCGTGCCTGTGCCGCCGACGCGGACTGCGGCGGCGCGACCCCCGCGTGCCAGCCGAGCGGCGCCTGCGGCGCGTGCTCGGCCTCGAACGCGACCGCGTGCATGGCCGCGACGCCGCTCTGCGACACGCAGGCGGGCGTGTGCGTGGCGTGTCTCGCGAACGCTCAGTGTGGAACGGCGACGTCGCCCGTGTGCGACGACACGACCCACGTCTGCCGGGGATGCGTCGGCGACGGCGACTGCCCCGGTGCCAATGGGGCCTGTCAACCGTCGGGCGCCTGCGGCGCGTGCTCGGCCACGAACGCGACCGCGTGTGCGGGCGCGACCGCTCTCTGCGACACGACCGAGGGCGTCTGCGTGTCTTGCGTGGCTTCCGCCGACTGCGGCGGCGGCACCCCCGTCTGCGACGGCGCGACGCACGTGTGCCGCGCGTGCGCCGCCGACGCCGAGTGCGGCGGCGCGACGCCCGTCTGCAGCGCGGGCACGTGTGTCGCCTGCGCGGCGGGCAAGCCTGGCGCGTGCGCCGCCGCTCAGAAGGTCTGCGATACGACGTCGAACACCTGCGTCGAGTGCGTCGCGAGCGCCGACTGCTCCGGCACGCATCCCATCTGCGACTCGGGCACGCACACGTGCCGCATCTGCCTCACGAGCGCGGACTGCGATCCGAAGTTCCCGGTCTGCCTCTCGACGGGCGCCTGCGCAGTCTGCACGCCGACCGACACGGCTCGCTGCGGCGCGGTCGCTCCGCTGTGCGACACATCGGGAGGCGGCGGCGTCTGCGTGAGCTGCCTCGGCAACGCCGACTGCGGCGGGACGACGCCCGTGTGCTCGGCCGCCACGCACGCTTGTGTCGGCTGCACAGCGGACGGCGCGCCCAGCTGCCCGGATCCCGCCCGCCCGGCCTGTCAGAAGACCGGGCCGCTCGCGGGCGCCTGCACGGAGTGCTCGGCGACCAATCAAACCCAGTGCGGCGGCGCCGAGCCCCAGTGCCTCGTGGCGACCGGTCTCTGCGGTTGCGCGAACGACGTCTCCTGCGGCACGGCCAGCTCCGGCCTCATCTGCACGGGGCCGAACGGCTTCTGCGTCCCGGGCTGTGGACCGAGCCACAACGGCTGCCCCGCGAACGCCACCTGCGTCGGTGTCTCGGCCGGCGTCGGCCACTGCGCGACGGCGGCCGGCTGCACGGCTGACGCCGACTGCGCGTCGCCCCTGCCTCGCTGCGACACGACGGAGAGCGTCGACACGTGCGTGCAGTGCCTCCTCGACAAGGACTGCTCGGCGCCGTTCGTGTGCGCGACCGTCACGAGGACGTGCGTCGAGTGCACCGCGACGAACCAGAGCGCGTGTCGCGCCGATCTCGGCGGCGCCCGCTGCGTCTCGGGCGGCTCGTGCGGCTGCGCCATGGACGCCGATTGCGGCGCAACCATGTCGGGGCGCGTGTGCGACGCCACGACCGCTCGCTGCGTCCCCGGCTGCCGCGCGACCGGTGGCAACGGCTGTCCGACGTCGCTCCTGTGCACGTCCGCCGGCAACGACATCGGCGTCTGCCAGCCGCGGCCCATGGTGACGGACGGCGGCGCCGACGGACCCATCGACGCGTCCTCGTCGACAGATGCGGCCGAGGGCGGCGCGATCGACGGGCCGGCGGGCGATCTCCCCGCCGACGGCGTGATCGGTGCCGATGCTCCCGTCGACGTCTCACCCATCGACGGCGCCGGTGGCACCTCCGACGGCGGCGGCGCAGGTGCCGGGGGTGGCGCGGGATACGGCGCGGGCGGCGGCTACATCGCGGGCGGCGGCTGTCGCTGCGACGCGGGCGGCGCGGGCCGCTCGCCGGCGAAGTTCCTGACGCTCGCGCTCGCCATCGTTGCAGCGGTCGTACGTCGCCGCCGCCGCCGGTGACGCCCGCGCGCTGAAGCTCCTGCCCGCGAGGCGGAGCGTCAGGCTTCTTTCAGATCGTCGCCGTCGAGCTCGACGACGCCCGGGGCCGGGGGCGGGCGGCTCGGGTCGCTCACGGTGAGGACCTTCACGCGAAAGAGGAGATCGCGCCCCGCGAGCGGATGAAGCAGGCGCACGTTCACCTGGTCGCCAGTCGTCGATACGATCTTCAAGCGCAGCGGCGCGCCCGTCGGGCTCTTGGCCTCGAACACCGAGCCCGGCTCGAGCTTCGCGTCCTTGGGAAAATCTCGACGGGGCATCTCCTTGATGGGCAGGGCGTCCTCGCTGCCGAAGGCCTCGCGCGCCGGGATCTCCCCGCGCTTCTCCTGACCGGGCTCCATGCCGACGAGGCGGCTCTCGAGCCCCGGCAGCATCTTCCCCTGGCCCTGCACGTAGCGCAGCGGCCCCGAGCGCGCCGACGACTCGATGACGTCGCCGCCTTTGAGCGAGACCTCGTAATCGATTTGAACGGACAATCCGGCGGCGATCTTCATCGGCCTCCTCACGCGAGCGGCTCTCTATTTCTCTAAAGAGTGGTGCCGCCTTCAAAAATGTCCAGACGTCACGAAGGCGGCGCCGCCCGGGACGAAGGCGGGCGCGAACGCCGCTCGGGGCGTCTCGGTGGTCGTCGCCCCGGGCGTCCACAGCAGGAGCGCGGCGCTCACGATGGCCGCCGCGCCTCCGATGCCGAAGAGCGCGTACGAGCCGTAGGCGAGGGGCTTCGCTTCGTCGCACCGCAGGAGCGCCCCGGCCGTGCCAGCGTCGTATTGGTTGAAACAGGTGGTCATCTTCGAGCGCGCCATGAAGTTGAGCGCCACGCCTCCGCCCAGCGCCACCAAGGCGCCCGCGCCCGTGATCCAGGCCGCGAGGTGGCTTCCGCTCGGGGTCGCCGTGCCCACGGGGCTCGGCGGGGTCGGGCCAGGCGTCGCCGCCGCGCCGGCGGACGGCACTTCCGGACCGGTGCGCGCGGGCGCCTCGGCGCCCGTCTTGGGCCCGATCCGCTGGCGAAGGTCGGCGATCCTCGCGTCGAGCGCGATGATGCGCGCCTCGACGCTCGGCCGATCGGTGGCCTCGGGCGCGAGCTTGAGGTACGTGCGGAACCCGTCGAGCGCTAGCGAGAGGTCTCCGCTCTTCTCGGCGACCGTGCCCAGGTTGTAAGCCGTCGACGGGTGGGGCGCGAGCGCCAGCGAGCACGCGTACCGCCGAATGGCCGAGGCCCTGTCCGCCGCCGCTTCGGCCTCCTCGGCCTTGGCAAACCACTCCTTGGCCATCGAACGGCGCAGCGCGACCTCGCTGTCGGGCAGCTCCGGGCACGTCTCGGCGCGGGCCATGACGGGGCCCGACGCCAGGACGAACGCGGTGAGACACAGGAGGGCGCGCATGCGGCTCGACCTGTTCAGTCGAAGGGGTTCGGCTTGTGATCGGTGGGAACCGCCGGCGCTTGAGCGCGCGCGTGCTTCACGGCGTGCGCGTGCGGGCGCGCGCGGTCGACGTGCGCGCGCGCGGGCGGTGAGACCGGCGGCGGCGTTTTAGGGGATCGCGCCACGTCGGGCAAGGGGGGGCCGTACTCCGGGAGGGCTGCCGTCTCATCCTCCGGAGGACCTTGCGGGCTCGAGGGCGGCGGAGACGGGGGCCTCACCACTGGTTCAGTCGCGGGCGCTTCGGCGGCCGGCGGCACACCCTTCCAGTGTGACAGCGGCCGCGTCGGCGGCCCGGGAAGGGACGGCTGCGCGAGCGGCCTCGAGAAAATGAAGGCGCCCGCGAGCACGATGAGCGCGAGCGCGCCGGCGCCGCTGCCGACCCAGATCCAGTCGCGCCGCGTCGGCGCGTCAGGGCGGAGCGCCGTCGTCGGGTCGCGCCCCGCGTCGTCGCTGCCCGGGACCCCCAGCCTGATCTGGGAGGAGGATCCCTTGCGCAGAGCCACCGTCGGGCCGCGCGTCTCCAGATCGGGCTTGATGACCGGGAAGCCCGTGCCGCTCTGCACGCCGCTCGCGTTGGGCCTGGCCTCTATGTCGAGCGCCGAGCTCACCGTCTTCTTCCACTGGACGAACTCGGTGTCGAAAAGATCCTTGAGATAGGTCGCCAGCTGCAGCGGCGAGAAGCTCTCGGCGGCGAAGGCGTAACGCTCGAGCGCCATCGCCATCTCCTGCGCCGTCTGGAAACGATCCTCGCGCCTCTTCTGCAGCGCGCGCACGATGATCTGCTCGAGCTGCGGCGCGACGGGCGTGACGTCGGACGGCGGCGGGATGGGCTCGTCGACGATGGCGCGCATCGTCGCGAGCTCCGTGTCGCGACGAAAAAGGTGCCGGCCGGTGACGGACTCCCACAGCACGACGCCGAGGGCGAACACGTCGGCACGGCGATCGACGTCCTCCGAGGATGCCTGCTCGGGGGACATGTACTCGATCTTGCCCTTGAGCCCGCCGGGGTTCGTCTGCGAGACGCGGCCGAGCGCGCGCACGATCCCGAAGTCGATCACCTTCACGGCGCCCTCGAACGACACGAGGATGTTCTGCGGCGAGACGTCGCGGTGGACGACGCCGAGCGGCCGTCCCTCGGAGTCGACGAGATTGTGCGCGTAGCCGAGGCCGTTCGCCGCCTGCGCGACGATGTACGCGGACAGCGCCGGCGTCAGCGGGTTCATGTCCTTCGCCGCCTTGCGCACGATGGCGGACAGCGGCTTGCCCTGGACGAGCTCCATGACGAGGAAGTACTCGTCGCCGTCGTGGCCGACCTCGATGATCCGGACGACGTTCGGGTGGTCGAGGAGCGCCGCGATGCGCGCCTCGTCCAGGAACATGCGGATGAACTCCTGGTTGGAGGCGAGGTGCGGGAGAATGCGCTTGACGACGACGAGGGTGCGGTAACCGGACAGCTCGCCCGACAACGCCAGATAGACCTCGGCCATGCCTCCCGTCGCGAGGCGGCCGATCACCTGATAACGCCCGAGGTGCCCGACGCCTTCGCCCGGGCCGGACGGGTGCTGGCCCGTGTACGAATCTGGCGCCACTGTACCGCTAAGTGCAGCAGCTTCCCCCTGCAAGATCAAGCGTCTGGGAGGCCGCGCCACGCCTAAATGGACGGCATTAGGCGACGCTGTCTCACACGTCGCCAGATGTGCGCAAAAGCGAATTGCGCCGGTCCGCGAGAGGAGCATACTGCGCCGGTGGCTCGCGTTGTCGAGCCGTGAAGACCTAGCTTGGAAAGCAGTCAAAGATCCGGAGCCTCGGCGGCCCCCGTGTCCGAAAAAAACGCCGTCCCCCTGACCGCGCCGCCCATGCACTCGGCGCCCGCGCACGGTGCACAGGGCGCCGATCTCACGAAGCTCGCGCTCGGCGCGCTGGGCGTCGTTTACGGCGACATCGGGACGTCGCCGCTCTACGCGCTCAAGGAATGCGTGACGCCGCCCCACGGCGTGGGCGCCACGCCCGACAACATCCTCGGCCTCCTGTCGTTGGTGTTCTGGTCCATCACGTTCGTCGTTTCGGTCAAGTACCTGCTGTTCGTCATGCGCGCCGACAACGACGGCGAGGGCGGCGTGCTCGCGCTCATGGCGCTCGCGCTCGGGACGCACGACGCCAAGCCGCACCCGCGCGCGCGCACGCTCGTCATCCTGGGACTGTTCGGGGCGGCGCTGCTTTACGGGGACGGCGTCATCACGCCCGCGATCTCCGTGCTGTCGGCCGTCGAGGGCTTGACCGTCGCGACCGACGCCTTCACGCCCGTCGTCGTGCCCATCACGTGCGTCATCCTCATCGCGCTCTTCGTCATGCAGAAGCGCGGCACGGGCGGCATCGGCTACGTCTTCGGCCCCGTGACGCTGATGTGGTTCGTGTGCATCGCGTCGGCGGGCGTGCCGTGGATCCTGCGTCACCCGCACATCCTCACGGCCGTCAATCCGTTGCACGCCGTGCGCTTCTTCGCTGCGCACGGCAAGCACGGCTTCCTCGTGCTCGGCTCCGTCGTCCTGTGTATCACGGGCGGCGAGGCGCTCTACGCCGACATGGGCCACTTCGGCACGCGCGCCATCCGCGTCGCCTGGTACTCGTGCGTGTTCCCGGCGCTGCTGCTGAACTACTTCGGACAGGGGGCGATGTTGCTCGAGCGCCCCGAGGCGGCCTCGAACCCGTTCTACGCCATGGTCCCGGCGCAGTGGCTCTATCCGATGGTCGTTCTGGCGACGCTCGCGACGGTCGTCGCCTCGCAGGCCCTCATCTCGGGCGCCTTCTCGCTCACGCGCCAGGCGGTGCAACTCGGTTACCTGCCCCGCGTCACGATCATTCACACCTCAGGCAAGACCGAGGGCCAGATCTACGTGCCCGAGGTCAACGCCTTGCTCATGGTGGCCTGCGTCGCGCTCGTGCTCGGCTTCCGCCAGTCGAGCGAGCTCGCGGACGCATACGGCATCGCCGTCACGGGCACGATGGCGATCACTTCGATGCTCTTCTACTCGGTGGCCCACCACCGCTGGGGCTGGAGCGTCGCGAAGGCCGGCGTGCTGCTCGCGCTCTTCCTGGCCTTCGATCTGTCGTTCTTCGCGGCGTGCTCGGCCAAGATCGCCCACGGCGGCTGGTTCCCGCTCCTCGTCGCGGTGGCCATCTTCACGACGATGATGACCTGGAAGCTCGGGCGTCGGCTCTTGGGCGAGCGGATCGCCGCCGACTCGCTGCCGCTCGAGGCCTTCCTCGAGGACATCGATCGCACCAATCCGCACCGCGTGGCCGGCACGGCCGTGTTCCTCACGTCGATCCGGCGCGGCACGCCCGCCGTGCTCCTGCATCACTTCAAGCACAACAAGGTCCTGCACCAGCAGGTCGTCATCCTCACGATCGTCACGGACGCCGTGCCCGAGGTCGCGCCCGCGGACTTCGTTCACATCAAGTTCCTCGATCGCGGGTTCTGGGCCGTGACGGCGCACTACGGCTTCATGCAGACGCCCGACGTAATCCGGGTCTTGCGCGCCTGCGCAGGGCAGGGCCTCTATCTGAACGAGGCCGAGACGAGCTTCTACCTCGGCCGTGAGACGCTGCTCACGGGCAAGGGCAGGGGCATGTCGCCCTGGCGCAAGCGCCTCTTCCGGTTCCTTTCGCGCAACGCCCGCTCGGCGACGGACTTCTTTTCGATCCCCCCGAACCGCGTCGTCGAGATCGGGACACAGATCGAGCTTTAGGCCCCTGCCTTCAGAGTAAGATGAGCCCGTGCTGCGCCTGGCGTCGCTCGTCGTCACGGTCCTCATGAGCCTCCTTCCCGCCACGGCCGGCGCGGCCGAGCTCGGGCCGTGGTCGTTTCGGGCCGCGGGGGGCGGTTACGCGTGGATGCCGGCCGTCGTGCCGGGGTGCGTGCACACCGATCTCCTGCGCGCCAAGAAGATCGCCGATCCGTTTTACGGCACGAACGAGAAAGATCAGCAGTGGATCGAGCACACCGACTGGGAGTACCGGTCGTCGTTCGCCGCCGACGCCGCGCTCCTCGCGCACGAGCGCGTCGACCTGGTCTGGAAGGGCCTCGACACGTTCGCCGAAGTCTTCGTCAACGGCCACTCGGTGCTGCGCGCCGACAACATGTTCCGCTCCTGGCGCGTCGACGTGCGCCGTCAGCTTGTCGAGGGCGCGAACCAGGTGCTCGTGCGCTTTCGCTCGCCCATCGCGGCCGTCAAGCCCGCCTACGACGCGCTCGGGTACCGCCTGCCCGCCATCAACGATCAGGCCCCCGAGATGGTGAGCATGTTCGCGCGCAAGGCGCCCTACCACTACGGCTGGGACTGGGGCCCGCGCTTCGTGACGAGCGGCATCTGGCGGCCCGTGACGCTCGAGGCGTGGGACGGCGCGCGCCTCGATGACGTGCAGGTCTTCCAGCGCGAGCTCACGGACGCGCGCGCCCGCCTCGCGGTGACCGCGCTCGTGCAGGCGACGCGGGCGGGTCAGGCGACGCTCACCGTGACGCCCTCGGACGGCGCCGCGCCCGTGACGGCGCTCGCGGCGCTCGTGCCGGGCGAGAACCGCCTGAGCGCCGAGGTCCTCATCGACAAGCCGGAGCGGTGGTGGCCGAACGGCCTCGGCGCCCAGAAGCTCTACACGCTCGGCGTGGCGCTGACCGTCGATGGCGCGGCGCGCGGCGCGCGCGCGGCCCGCGTGGGCCTGCGCACGCTCGAGGTGGTGAGCGCGCGCGACAAGGACGGCAAGAGCTTCACCGTCAAGGTCAACGGCGCGCCGGTCTTCATGAAGGGCGCGAACTACATCCCCTCCGACAGCTTCGTCGATCGCGTGACGCCCGCGCGCACGCGCGCGCTCCTGCAGTCGGCGGCCGACGCGCACATGAACATGCTGCGCGTGTGGGGCGGGGGCATCTACGAAGACGATGGCTTCTACGACCTCGCCGACGAGCTCGGACTGCTCGTCTGGCAGGACTTCATGTTCGCCTGCAGCATGTACCCGGGCGACGACGCCTTCCTCGAGAACGTGCGGCGCGAGGCGGTCGAGAACGTGCGCCGCCTGCGCAACCACGCGAGCCTCGCGCTTTGGGCCGGCAACAACGAGATCGAGGCGGCCTGGCAGCAATGGGGCTGGCAGTGGAAGTTCCACCTCGGCAAGGCCGCGCAGGCGACCATCGAACGCGACTACAAGCGCCTCTTCCAGGGCATCCTCCCGCGCGTCGTCGCCGAGGAGGATCCGGGGCGCTTCTACACGCGCAGCTCTCCGTCCGCCAACGAGGACGGCGTACCGCCCAACAAGCTCGGCTGGGGCGACAACCATTATTGGGGCGTCTGGCACGCCGAGGCGCCGTACACCGACTACGCGACGCACGTCTCGCGCTTCATGAGCGAGTACGGCTTCCAGTCGTTCCCCGAGCTCGCGTCGGTGGCGAGCTACACCGACCCCAAGACCGACTGGGAGATCGAGAGCCCGGTCATGCTGTCGCACCAGCGCCACCCCCGCGGCAACGCGCTGATCAAGAAATACATGGAGCGCGACTTCCGCGCGCCCAAGGACTTCGCGTCGTTCCTTTACCTCAGCCAGGTCCTGCAGGCGACGGTCATCCAGTACGGCGCCGAGGCGCATCGCCGGCGCTGGCCGTACAACGCCGGCAGCCTCTACTGGCAGCTCGACGACTGTTGGCCCGTGGCGTCCTGGTCGGGCATCGACTACTACGGGCGCTGGAAGGCGTTGCACTACGCCGCGCGCCGCTTCTTCGCGCCCGTGCTCGTGAGCCCCGTCGAGGACGGCGGCAACGTGCGCGTCTTCGTCGTGAGCGATCGCCGCGCCGACACGCGCGCGCGCATGACGATCCGCCTCGTCGATTTCGACGGGCGGGAGCTCTCGCGCCATGAGCAGGACGTCGTCGCCAAGGCCAACGCGAGCGCGCCGCTCTGGTCGGCGTGGAAGAAGGACATCCTGCGCGGCGCCGATCCGGCGCGCGTGGTGCTCGTGGCCGAGCTGCGCGAGGGCGCGACGCTGCTCTCGCGCAATCTCCTTTCGTTCATGAAGGCGCGCGATCTGGCGCTGCCGCCGCCCGAGCTGCAGGTCGTCGTCGAGGCGCGCGGCACCGGCGCCTCCGTCCGCGTCACCGCGAAGCGGTTCGCGCGCGCGGTCTACCTGTCGACCCCGGACGGGGAGGGGACGTTCTCCGACAATTTCTTCGACTTGCTTCCCGGCGAGAGCATCACGGTCGAGTGGCGCGGGCCGGCCGGCGGGCCGGCGGTCGACGCGGCGCGCTTCGCCTCCGCGGTCAGGACGAAGACGGTCCGCGACACTTACTGACACCGACGGCGCCGTGCGTCCTCCGCGCCTGCCCGGAACTTGCGTTTGGGCGGACGCCCGGAACGGACGCCCGGAATACGTTCGACCGCCTCAACCCCGACGGAGGTTCGATGCGCGGCTCGGTCCTGATCGTCCATGACGACCTGGGCGTGGGGCGGTGTTTGGGCGGGTTTCTCGAGACGAACGATTACAAGGTCCTGTACGCCTCGACGGGGCAGGAGGCGCTCGCCATCCTCGAGGAGGACGTCCCGCGCCTGCTCGTCATCGGCGTGGGACTGCCGCTCATGGGCGGCTGGAAGCTCATCGAGGCCCTGGCGCACTATCCGGACTTGGCGCGGATCCCGAGGCTGCTCGTGAGCCCGGGCGCCGCTCCCGCGCCGCTGGCCGCCCGGGCCTTGGCGCTCCTCGAGGCGCGCGCCGGCGACGTCACGCCGGACCCAACGCCGGCGCCCGAAGAGGTGCTTCGGCGTGTCGCTAGATGACTTGCACGTCCGATATCGTGATGTTTGAAGCAAGTTTCAGGAGGCCATCCTGGCGGCCGCCACGGCGGAGTCGAGAGCTCTGTCACAGGCAAGCCAGGCACGGCGAAGGTCGTCGTTCGAATTGGCTGGGAGTGCGGGATCGATCCGATGGAGGACG
>DATKFB010000088.1:0-3426 GCA_035544435.1 Polyangia bacterium | reverse complement strand
GATCGCGAGCGCCGGACGGCCGTCGCGCTCAAGACGATCCGCTCGGTCGACGCGCAGGCCATCTACTACCTCAAGCGCGAGTTCCGCGCGATCGCGGACGTCGTCCATCCCAACCTCGTGCGCCTACACGAGCTCGTCTTCGGCGGCGGTCGCTGGTTCTTCACAATGGACCTCATCGAGGGGCGCGATTTTCTCACCCACGTCCGTGGCGGCGAAGCGTCGTCACCGAGCGCATAGACCCAGCGGGTCGACACGTCGCCGCTGCGGCCGGCACTGCTCCAGCTCGTCGCGGGTGTCGCCGCCCTCCACGACCACGGAAAGCTCCATCGGGACATCAAGCCGTCGAACGCGCTCGTGAGCCGCGACGGGCGCGTCGTCCTTCTGGACTTCGGTCTCCTCGTCGAGCCCGACGCGTCCGATCCGTACCGCACGTTCGATCGCGGCCTCGTCGGGACGCCCGCGTACCTCGCCCCCGAGCAGGTCGTGACGCCGGACCAGGCGTCGGCCGCGAGTGACTGGTACAGCGTGGGGGCGCTCCTCTATGAGGCGCTCACCGGGCAGGTGCCCTACGTGGCCCTGTGCCGATCTCTCACGGAGCTCTTTGCCGCGAAGCAGGCTGGACCACCGCCGCTGCCGTCGTCGCTCTCTCCGGCAGTTCCGGCCGACCTCGACGCCTTGTGCATGGAGCTTCTGTCGAGCGATCCGGGGCGGCGGCCCGTGGGTTCGGAGATCCTTCGGCGGCTCGGCGGCGCGGCCGCGCGGCCGCGACCCGCGGCGACGCCAGCCACGACGCGCGGCCTCCTCGTTGGTCGCGAGGAGCACCTCGCTAAGCTCGAGGAGGCCTTCGCGCGGTGCCGCCGGGGGCGGGCCGTCGTGACATTCATCTCGGGTGGCGCTGGCGCGGGGAAGACGGCGCTGCTCGAATATTTTGCTGGCCGGCTCGCCGAGCGCGGCGAGGCGGTCGTGATGTCCGGTCGCTGCCTCGAGCGCGAGCTCGTTCCGTATCGCGCACTCGACAACCTCGTCGATACGCTCACGCGGTACCTGATCGGGCTTCCCCCGCACGAGGTCGACGCGATCCTCCCTCGTGACATCCAGGCGCTCTCGCGGCTTTTTCCCGTCCTGCGGCGCGTGCCGGCGATCGGCGGCGCGCGGCGGCGCGGCGAGGACGCGCCCGATCCGCAGGAGCTTCGCCACCGCGCCTTCGGCGCGATGCGGGATCTCATGGGTCGCATCGCCGATCGCCGGCCGCTCGTGCTCTGCATCGACGATCTGCAGTGGGGTGACGTCGACAGCGCGACGCTCATCCGTGCCGTGCTGCGCGCGCCAGCGCCCCCGCCCATCATGGCGATCGCGTCCTACCGCGCCGAGGACGCCGGGGAGAGCGCATGCCTGAAGGTGCTCCTCGATGTCGCGCGGCAAAGCGCGGAGGACGTCGGGCCCGATCGGGCGAAGCGCATCGTCATCACCGTCGACACTCTCGGCGAGAACGACTCCCGCCAGCTCGCGCGCTCGCTGCTCGCGGAACGAGATCAGGCCCCGCTCGCCGCGGAGACGATCGCGCGGGAGTCGGGCGGTAACCCGCTGCTCCTCCAGCAGCTCGTCGAGTATCTTAACGCGCAGCCGGGTGCCGAGCGGGCAGCGCTGCTCGGGACTCCCGAGCTGTCGCTCGACCACGTCCTGCGCGCACGCGTGGCAAGCCTGCCGCCGAACGCGCGCGCGCTGCTCGAGGTGGTCGCCGTCGCGGGGCGGCCCATCGCGCTTGAGATCGCCAACGAGGTAGCCGGGCTCTCCGCGGGCGATCGGGAGGCCGTCTCGACCTTGCGCGCGCAGCGGCTTGCGCGCACCAAGGACGGCGAGCGGACGATCGAGATCGTGCACGATCGGATCCGCCAGTCCGTCGCGGCGCAGATAGCCCGCGAGACGGTCACGCGCTGCCACCAGCGGCTCGCGGTCGCACTCGAGGGCCGCCCCGAGGTCGATCCCGAGATCCTCGCGACGCACTTCTTCGGCGGCGGCGATCTCGAGCGCGCGAGCGAGTATGCGGCTGCAGCCGCCGAGCGTGCCACCGCGGCGCTCGCGTTCGAGCGTGCAGCGCGCCTATACCGCTGGGCCGTCGACTTGCGGGCGCCGACGGGGCCAGTCGACGGCGCGACGCCGGCGGCCGTGCGCGCGCTCCTCGTGAAGCTGGGCGACGCTCTCGCGGACGCCGGCAAAGGCGCTGCCGCCGCCCAGTCCCTGCTCGCCGCCGCGCAGGGCGCCGCCCCGAACGACGAGCTCGAGTACCGGCGCCGTGCCGCCGAGCAGTACCTCAAGAGCGGCCACATTGACGAGTCGATGGAGATCCTGCGCACGACCCTGGCCGCGTTCGGTGTCAAGCTAGCGCGCACGCCGCGCCGTGCGCTGGCGTCTCTCGTCTATCGGCGCGGCTTGCTCGCGCTGCGTGGCTTCCGCTCGCGCGAGCGCGACCTGAGCCTCGTGACGGCGCGCGAGCTCACGCGCCTCGACGTATTGTGGTCGCTCTCGGCAGGGTTCGGCATTATCGACACGATCCGTGCCGCCGATCTCCAGACGCGGCACCTGTTGCTCGCACTCAAGCTCGGCGACCCGTACCGCATCGCGCGCGCACTGACCTTCGAGGCGGCGTTCTCGGCGACACCGGGTAGACGGGCGCACAAGCGAACCGCGCGCCTCGTGAAGCTGGCCGAGGAGATCGCGACGCGCGTGAACAAGCCGTACACGCAGGGTTGGGCCGTCCTCGCCCGGGGCGTGGTCGGCTATCTGGAAGGGGATCACCCTTCTGCCCGGGTCGCCTGCGAGCGCGCCGAGGAGATCTTTCGGGACGAATGCACGGGCGTCGCGCACGAAATCAACATCGCTCGCCTCTTCGCCCTCTTCTCGATGTTCTACCTCGGTGCCTTCGGCGAGCTGTCACGTCGCGTGCCGCGCCTCCTCAAGGAGGCCGAAGATAACGGCGACCTGTACCTCGCGACGAGCCTTCGCACGGGGTTGGCCAATTCGTGCTGGCTCGTCGCCGACGATCCCGAGGGTGCGCGGCAACAGGTGGCCGAGGGCATGCGCCGCTGGACGAAGCGCAGCTTCCATAACCAGCACTACTTCAACATGTCGGCCGAGGCGCACATAGATCTCTATCGCGGCGACCCTGTGGCAGCGCACTCGCGCGTGCTCGCGGACTGGCCCAAGCTCAAGTCGTCTTTGATCCTGCGCATCCAGTCGATTCGCGTCTTGGCGCTCGGCCTGCGCGGGCGTTGCGCCCTGGCTCGCGCCGCCGCGTCGGGGCCGAAGAGCCCGGTGCTGCTTGCCGCCGTCGAAGTGGACGCCACGCTCTTGGAGAGAGAGCGGCTTGCACTCTCGCTTCCCCAGGCGGCGCTCCTGCGCGCGGGCGTGGCGTGGCTGCGCGAGGAT
>DATKFB010000087.1:0-4217 GCA_035544435.1 Polyangia bacterium | reverse complement strand
ATCACGTTGTCGGGCTTGAAGTCGCGGTGGACGAGCTCCTTGTCGTGCGCCGCCTGAAGGCCGCGCCCGGCCGCCAGAAACACCTTGATGATCTCCTGGAAGGAACGTTCCCGCGCCTGCAGCCAGTAAGTGACGGTGTTTCCGTCGACGAACTCCATGGCGATGAAGACCTGGTCCTCGAACGTTCGGACGTCGTAGACGACGACGACGTTCGGGTGGGACAGCCGGGCGATCGCCTGCGCCTCGCGCAACGTCCGCTGGCGGCCCTCGGCGAGCGACACCCCGTTGCCGGGTTTGACCCGGAGCAGCTTGACCGCCACCTTGCGGTCCAGCTCGTGGTCGTACGCCGCATAGACCTCCCCCATGCCGCCCCGCCCCACAAGGCCAAGCACGACGTATCGGCCGATGCTCGCGCCCCGGGGCAGAGCGCCCGGTCCCGATTCGTATGGGGGGCCCGACGGCATGCCTTCGCGCCCCACTCTATCGGCTGAAACCCCGAATTTCTAAGGCTTGGCGTCCAAAACGGGCCCCCGCGCGAAACCGGAGACGGATGCCCGCGCGGAGGGACACCTACAAATGAGGCCAGGTAGCCTCAACGCCCTTGTCAAACCCGCCAGACGGCGGATAATGAGTTTCCGTACCCTCTCGCCCCTCCGTGGAGGTCCCCGATGCGGTCGCAGTTCCTCGTTCCCGCCGCCATCGCAGCCGTCGGTGTGTGCTTCTGGTTCACGTCCGCCGCGCAGGCGCGACCGCCGGCGGACAGCGCCAAGGGCGGCACGAAGAAGGCCGCCGAGCTTCACGCCGACGAGAAGTCGATGAAGAAGCAGCTACAGTGGGAAGACAACGTCATGGGGCCCGACAGCAAGCGCGCCGAGCTCGCCAAGATCGCCCGCGCGCATGCCATCAACGAGAAGGCCGAGAAAGAGAAGGAGCGGCAGGCCGCGATGGAGACCACGGCGCCCGCACCGAAGGTCGCGCCCGCGAGCAAGAAGAACGAGAAGGCGGAGATCGCGATTCCCTCGACCTCGGCGCCCGAGAAGAACGAGCGTGACGCGAACCGCCCGCACGAAATTTCGCCGAAGCTCGCGACAGAGGCCGCGCAGGCGCCGCCGCCGGCTGTGAAGGCGGCCGACGACAAGTTCATCGACAAGCTGCTCCACGAGGAGGATGCGCCCAGCAAGAGGCACGCATCGGCGAGCGATCGGGAGCTCGACTCCTTGCTCTCGGGCGCCCAGGAGAAACCCAAGGCCGCCGACCGCAAGAGGGCCGACAGCGTCGACGATCTCATCAAGTCGGCGGACAAGGGACCGGCCATGCCTGCGCCGCGCGCTCAGTCCGGGGGTCTGCCCGAGTGGGCCAAGCAGCCGGAGATCGCGTCGACATCAACGTCGACGTCTGCGATCGTCTCCACGAAAACCTCGAGGAACAGCGGTGTCATTCAGGTCGTGCAAGGCGCGGCCGGCCCGGCTCCGGCGATCTTGCCGGCGCGCGCGACGCCCGTCTCGGCCCGCGGCGGGCGCAAGGCGGCTGCATCCAAGCCGCCCGTGGCGTGGAGCGATCCCTTCGCAGACAAGAAGGCCGTGGCCTCTTCGCAGGCGCCAAAGAAAGAGGCCGCTTCCCGTCCTGCGAGCTCGACGGAGAGCAGTTGGAACGATCCGTTCGCCGACACGGGCGAGACGCGCAAGTCGGTACACCGCGGCACGCCCGCGGCCGCCCCGGCGAGCCCTCCCAAGCGAAGGGACAGCGACAAGAGTGAGCCGTCGACACGCCCGTCCGGCGGTGGCGGCAATGATCGCTGGAAGGATCCCTTCACGAAGGCACCCACCGAGCCGGCGCACGCCCCCGCGGTGGCAATGCGCGAGCTCGGCCCCCGCGAGAGCTCGAAGTGGGAGATCGCTCGCCGAGGGCCCGCGACCTCGCACGCGCCGGCGCCCGAACGGCACGCCGCCAGCGGCTGGGCCGTCATCAAGAAGCGCGCTCGCTGAACGCCGCGATGGGTCGGCGATGCCGGGGCCTTGTGCCTGGCCTCGAAGACGTGCGCATGGCGGCATTTTGTTTCTGGAACACTAGTTATTACGAAGACATCTTCGTTTATAACATATTGTTATTAATGATCTTTTTAAGAGCTTCTCACGCCTGCCGTGTCTTACGTATGCCGCAGTACAAATATAATTAATAACGTATCTCAGGTTACGAGCAAAACATCCGAAGTAACTCTGTGATGCGAAGCGCGCGCCCACTCTCTCTGCTCGCCCTCCTGGCGATAAGCTCGACGGCCTTCGCGCAGGAGTCGAGCGTGACGACTGCCGGGCCGCCGAGCGCGGCGGCGCCCGTGGCGGCGCGTCCTCTGCCTTGGATGGGCGTGATGGCCGACGCGGGCCTGCCTGATGGCATGCAGGGCTCGCTCGTGCTTCGTCCCGTCAGGTGGTTCCGCACGAGCTTGGGCGGCGGCTACAACATGATCAGCAAGGGTGTGCGCGCGGGCGCGACCCTCATTCCGTGGGGCCGCGGGCCGTCCGGGACGCTCGAGGTCGGCCGCTACTTCGACGGCGACGCCAACGCGGCGGCGCGCTCGTTCCTCGGCGCCGGCTTTCAGGGCGCGCCGGTCCTCGAGCGCATCGGCTACGACTACGTCAACGCGCACCTCGGTCTCGACTTCGGCTACAAGCGCGTGACCTTCTACATCCACGGCGGCATGAGCTACATCCGCGGCACGATCCACAACGCCGAGCAGCAGTTCTCGTCGGACCCGCAGATCAACGGCACCAACGCCAACGGCACCCAGATCTCCTTCAATCAGGATCCGACCGTCAAGGTCATCGGGCCCTCGGCGAAGCTCGGCCTCATTGTCTACCTCTGGTAAGAGCCCATGAAAAATCGCAAGACCACCTCGATCCTGCTCGGCACCCTGGCCCTCGGCGCCCTCACCGCGGCCGGCTGCATGCTGCAGGTCGAGGCCGACGTGCCCGAGGTCGAGATCACCCAACACGACGTCGTGTTCGCGGGTGTGCCCGCCGCCCCGGGCCTGGGCGACGTCTCGCTCACAAAGAGCTTCTCGCAGCAGCACCAGCGGCTCGATTTACCCGCGGGCCTCACGACCGAGGTCAAGGCCATGGGTGTGACGCTCACGGCGAAGTCGGGCATCGACAACTTCGACTTCCTCAAAAACATGCGCGTCACGATGACCGACGGCGTCCACGATCCCGTCGAGCTCGTCGACTACCAGCGCGTCGACGGCGCGCCCTCGACGAACGTCCTCACGGTCGAGAGCGCGAACCCGGTCAACACCCTCGACGAGTGGAAGACCGACTCCGCGACCTTCACCGTCGAGGTCGCCGGCGGCCTGCCCCCGGGCGATTGGACCATGGACGTGGCCGTCCGCTTCGCGGGCAAGATCGTTTACAAGTACTAGGCGCGCCGGCCGGGGGAACCCGCCCCTGCGCGTGTTGCGCAGCGAAGTGGCACAGCTCGCGCGAGCGATCGGAGGTCTTGGGTCCCAACCTGCGATTCTACCGCGCGACGTGGGCGGCACGCGCGGTGCAACGGAAGCCACCGGGCATCATCGCTCCAGGATGAGCTGGCCGGTGCGAGAACGGCACCGGCGCGCAGGTGAGGTCGGCGCGCGCGCGTGCACGCGTGGTAAGCGCGGCGCGCGCGCACGCCACCTCGTTCGAAACGCAGAAAACGCGCCCATCGGGCCGCCCTCGTCAGCCCATACGGCCGTCTTGCGTCAGCACTACGCCCGAGCCCGCTCCGGGCTCGAGCACGAGTCGCGGGCCCTCGGCCCGGTACCCGCCGGCGAAGGGGTCGCGCGCGAGCAGAAACGCGGTATCGAGGTCGACCCACTCGACGCCGCCGAGCGCCGCCACGACGTGGGCCATGGTCGCGATCCCCACGCGCGTCTCGACCATCGCGCCCGCCATGAGCGACAGGCCGCGGCGGCGCGCCTCGCGCCCGAGGGCGACGGCCGCCGCGGGGCCGCCGAGCTTCGCGAGCTTGAGGTTCACGCCGTGTGCGGCGCGCGCCCCGGTGATTCGATCGAGATCCTCGGCCCCGCGGAACGACTCGTCGGCGACGACCGGCACGGGTGAGCGCGCCGCGACCTCGGCCATGCCCGCGAGATCGTCGCGCGCGCAGGGCTGCTCGAAGCACTCGAGCGCGAGGCCGTCGGCGGTGAGCCGAACGAGGAGCTCGAGGGCATCGCGCGCCGTGTACCC
>DATKFB010000086.1:0-3401 GCA_035544435.1 Polyangia bacterium | reverse complement strand
TGACCTGATCTCCGTCGACGACCGACCCCGTCTCGTCCGCGAGGATGAGGCGGTCGGCGTCGCCGTCGAGCGCGACGCCGAGCTGCGCGCCCACGCGGCGCACCTCGGCGGCCATGTGCTCGGGGTGCAGCGCGCCGCAGCCGTCGTTGATGTTGCGCCCGTCGGGGTGGACGCCGAGCGCGAACACCTCCGCGCCCAGCTCCTCGAAGACCTGGGGCGCGACCTGGTAGGCCGCGCCGTTGGCGCAGTCGACGACGATCTTGATGCCGTCGAGCGTGCGCTCCTTGGGGAAGGCGTGCTTGAGGAACTGCACGTAGCGCCCGCGCGCGTCCTCGATGCGGACGGCCTTGCCGATGGCGCCGGCCTCGGCGAGACCGCCGCCGCTCCCGGCCGCGATGTCGCTCATGCGCCGCTCGAGATCGGCCTCGACCTCGTCGGGCAACTTGAAGCCGTCGGCGGCGAAGATCTTGATGCCGTTGTCCTGGTAGGGATTGTGCGAGGCGCTGATGACGACGCCCGCGTCGGCGCGCATCGACGACGTGATGAAGGCGATCCCCGGCGTGGGCAGCGGCCCCACGAGCATGACGTCGGCGCCCGCCGTGACGATGCCGGCCTGGAGCGCGCTCTCGAGCATGTAGCCAGAAAGTCGCGTGTCCTTGCCGATGACGATGCGCCCGGGACGCGACGGGTGGCGGAACCGCTGCGCGACGGCCTGGCCGAGGCGCAGGGCCACCTCCGCCGTCATGGGGTCCTGGTTGGCGACGCCCCGGATGCCGTCCGTGCCGAATAGTCTTCTGACGTTCTCTGCCATGGTGCTCCCCGCAGTTTAATCACGATCGGGCCCGCGCGCGCGGCCGGCGCCCGCCCCACGCCGTCCCGACGTCAGGGCCCGGTCGCCGCGAGGGCCTCCGCGACGCGCACGACGTCTCGCATGGCGCCCACGTCGTGCACGCGCACGGCGGAGGCGCCGCCGAACACCGCGGCCGTGACGGCCGCGGCCGTCCCGAAGATGCGCTCCGTCGCCGGCTTGCCCGTGAGGTGGCCGATGAACGACTTGCGCGACACGCCCACCATGAGCGGCACGGCCAGGCGCGCGCGCAGCCCGGGCAAATTCCGCAGCAGCGCCAGGTTGTGCTCGAGGACTTTGCCGAATCCGATTCCGGGGTCGGCCCACAGCTCGCCGCACCCGGCCAACCGTGCCGCCGCGAGCTGGTCCCCAAGCTCGTCCCCCACCTCGCGCACGACGTCCCCGAACGCGACGTCGTCCATCATCTTCGAGGGGCGTCCGCGCAGGTGCCCGAGGACCAGCTTGGCGCCCGCGTCCGCCGCGACGTCCAGGATCTCCGGATCGAGGAGCGCGCCCGAGATGTCGTTGACGACGCGCGCGCCCGCCGCGAGGGCGGCCCGGGCCGTCTCCGCCTTGTAGGTGTCAATCGAAATGAGCACGTCGCCGCGCAACCGCGCCCGCAGCCCCTCGATGACGGGAATCACCCGCGCCCGCTCCTCGTCGCCGCTCACGGTGTGGGCGCCCGGCCGCGTGGACTCGCCCCCCACGTCGATCCAGTCCGCGCCCTCCCCCGCCATGCGCACGCCCAGCTCGATAGCGTCCTTCGCCGACGTCAGCTGCCCCCCATCCGAAAAGGAATCCGGCGTGCAATTCAGCACCCCCACGATCAAGCACCTATCCATGCACCCGCCCCCCGTATCCGCCTCTGCTGCAACGTCTCATTTTGAGAGTGCGGCGATTCTACGCTGGGAGGCGCGGCTTCGCCGCGCCGGCTCTCCTCAGAAAAGAGGGGTGTCCCGTAGGGGGACGAAGTCCCCCCTACGCTTTCTCGGGATCCGGAAGCGGCCGCGGGGGCGCGAAGATGCTGGGCCGCGCCGGCTTATCGGCCGCCTTGGCGGCGGCGGCCGCGTTGGCGCGCGACGTCGGCGACGTGAGCGGCGGCTTGCGATCGAGCCGCTTGCCCGCGAAGATCGTGTCGATCTCGGCGCCGTCGACCATCTCGTACTCGAGCAGCGCCTCGGCGAGAGCCTTGAGCTTGTCGAGGTTGTCGACGACGATCTGGCGCGCGCGGTTGTAGTTCTCTGTGACGATCCGGCGCACCTCGGAGTCGATCTCGATGGCAGTCTGCTCGCTGTAGTCCTTGCTGCTGTCGTTGAAGTCCCGCCCGAGGAAGATCTCGCCCTGCGGCTTGCCGAAGTGCAGCGGCCCGAGCTTGTCGGACATGCCCCAGTCGCACACCATCTTGCGCGCCATGTCGGTGGCCTGCTGGATGTCGTTCGAGGCGCCCGTCGTGAGCTGGTCGAAGATCAGCTCCTCGGCGACGCGCCCGCCCATGGCGACCGCGATCTGGTCGTTGACGCCGTTCTTCGTGAGATTAAGGCGATCCTCGACGGGCAGCTGCTGCGTGAGGCCAAGCGCCCGCCCGCGCGGGATGATCGTGACCTTGTGCACCGGGTCGGCGTGCGTGACGATCTTGCCGACGAGCGCGTGCCCGGCCTCATGGAAGGCCGTGACCCGCTTGTCGTTCTCGCTGATGATCATCGAGCGACGCTCGGGACCCATGAGGACCTTGTCCTTGGCGTTCTCGAAGTCGTACATCTCGAGCTGCGTCTTGTCGGCGCGCGCCGCGAGCAGCGCCGCCTCGTTGACGAGGTTCTCGAGGTCGGCGCCCGAGAAGCCCGGCGTGCCGCGCGCGATCGTCTCGAGCTCGACGCCCGGATTGAGCGGCGTCTTCTTCGTGTGCACCTTGAGGATGCCGAGGCGCCCCTTGACGTCCGGACGTGGCACGACGATGCGCCGATCGAAGCGGCCCGGCCGCAGCAGAGCCGGATCGAGCACGTCGGGGCGGTTCGTGGCCGCGATGAGGATGACACCGTCGTTCGACTCGAAGCCGTCCATCTCGACGAGGAGCTGGTTCAACGTCTGCTCGCGCTCGTCGTGACCGCCGCCGAGGCCCGCGCCGCGGTGGCGCCCCACGGCGTCGATCTCGTCGATGAAGATGATGCAGGGAGCGTTCTTCTTGCCCTGCTCGAACAGATCGCGCACGCGGCTCGCACCTACGCCCACGAACATCTCGACGAAGTCCGATCCGGAGATCGAGAAGAACGGCACGCCGGCCTCGCCCGCGATGGCGCGCGCGAGCAGCGTCTTGCCCGTACCGGGGGGGCCGATGAGGAGCACGCCCTTGGGGATCCGGCCGCCGAGGCGCTGGAACTTCTTCGGGTCTTTGAGGAAGGCGATGATCTCTTCGACCTCGTCCTTCGCCTCGTCGATGCCCGCCACGTCGGCGAACGTCGTGCGCGAGACCGTGTTCGCGTCGTAGCGCTTGGCGCGCGAGCGCCCCAGGCCGCCGAGGCCGCCCGCGCCCGCGCCGCCGGCGCGCCGCGCGAGGAAG
>DATKFB010000085.1:0-4281 GCA_035544435.1 Polyangia bacterium | reverse complement strand
GCAGCTCGCGCGCGCGCTCATCGAGATGGGCATCGACCACGTGATTGTGACGGGCGACGTCACTCACCGCGGCAAGCGCCGCGAGTGGGAGCTCTTTCAGGCTACGTTCGAGTCGCTGCTCCTGGGTGGGCGCGTCACTGTCGTTCCCGGGAACCACGACCGGCTCGGCGACGACCTCGGGGACACGATCATGCCGGGCCCGCGCGTGCAGTCGACTGTCGCGGACGGCCTGCACGTCATCCGCGTGAACTCTACGGGCGATCACAACCGCTCTTGGATCGCGGGCCACGGGCTGCTGCTGCCCGAGGACATCGATGCCATCGATGACGCGCTCGACGACGCGCCACGCGACCATCTCACGGTCATCGCGCTGCACCACCACGTCGTGCCGCTGCCCGAGGAGCACGCCGCGGAGCGGCTGTCGTACTTCCTCGGCTGGCCGTTCACGGCCGAGCTCTCGCGCGGGCGTGAGCTCTTGGATCGCCTTCGGGGGCGGTGCGGGCTGGTCCTGCACGGTCACCGTCACGTCCCGCGGGGCGTGCGCCTGCAAGAGGGCATGCACACGATCCGCATCTTCAACGCCGGCAGCTCGACGCTCCTCGGAGGGGCGCGCATCTTCGAGCACGCGGGCGGCGTGCTCATCGGGAGCCCGTGGTGGCTCGAGGCCTCCGCGTCGGAGGGGCGGGGCGTCACGTGGGTCGCGACCCCCACCGTCTCGCACGATCGCGAGTGGCGGGTCGCTTGATCCGGTGACGGCCAAGACGCCGCTCGTCGCTGCCGTCGAGATGGGCTTCGGGCACCTGCGCGCGGCGGACTCCGTCGCGCGGGCGCTCGGGCGGCCGCTGCTCCACGCCGATCGTGCGCCGGTCGCCGACTCGGACGAACGCGCGCTCTGGGAGCGCACGCGGCGCAACTACGAGCGCCTCTCGCGCCTCGCGGCGCTGCCGGGCGCGATCGGCCGCCCGTTCGGCGCGCTGCTCGACACCATCACGCGGATCCCGCCGCTCTATCCCGGGCGCGATCTCTCCGCGTCGACCTTCGCAACGGGTCTCGTCGAGCGCCTCGTCGAGCGCGGCATCGGCCGCGGCATGCTCGAGGTGCTCGAGCGCGCGCAGGCGCCGTTGTTCACGACGTTTTTCGCGACGGCCCTCGCAGCCGATCTGAAGAGCGGCGCCGAGGTCGACTGCCTCGTGACGGACACGGATCTCGCGCGCGCCTGGGTCGCGCGGGACCCGCGCAGGAGCCGCATTCGCTACTTCGCGCCGTCCGAGCGCGCCGTGCGGCGCCTCGCCGCCTACGGCGTGCCGCCCGAACGCATCCTGATGACGGGCTTCCCGCTGCCCGACGAGCTGCTGGGCGGCGCGGAGCTTGTCGTCGCGAAGCGCAACCTCGCGAGGCGCCTGGGCCGCCTCGACCCGCGCGGCCGGTTTCTACGCGCGCGCGGCGGGGACGCCGGCAGGCGTCTCGGCGCGTCTCCCGCCTCGGATGGCGAGAGCCCCCTGCTCGTCTTCGCCGTGGGCGGCGCGGGCGCCCAGGCCCGGCTTGCGGCGACCTTCCTACCATCGCTCCGCCCGCTCATCGAGGTCGGTCGCCTGCGCCTCGCGTTGCTCGCGGGTACGCGGCCCGCCGTGCTGCGCGAGTTCGAGGCGCTCGTCGCCCGCCACGATCTCTCGGGGCACCCGGGATTGCGCGTCGTGGGCGCGGCCGACCTCGACGGCTACTTCCGGGCCTGCAACGCGCTGCTCGCCGAGGCCGACGTCCTTTGGACCAAGCCCAGCGAGATGACGTTCTTCGCGGCGCTCGGCCTGCCGCTCGTCTTGTCGCCGCCCGTCGGCACGCAGGAGATCTACAATCGGCGCTGGGCCGTCGAGAGCGGCGCCGGTCTCGAGCAGCGCGATCCGCGCTTCGCGGGCGAGTGGCTCGGCGAGTGGCTCGCGGACGGCGCGCTCGCGGGCGCGGCCTGGAACGGCTTCACGCAGTTGCCGAAGCGGGGCCTCTATCGGATCCTGAGCGCGCTCGAGCGGGAGCCGCGGGCGTCGCGCGAAGCACGCTCCCCCGCAGCACCCGCAGCCGCGTCGATCGCCACTCGACCGACCGGTTCGTGAGCCCGTAGAGCCACGCGCCCGCGACGAGCAGATCCTTGAAGGGCACCCACGGCAGCGCCCAAAGGGCGAACGTGCGTCCGCGCAGCGCGCGTCCCGCGGCGGCGTCGAGCGCGATTCGCGCCGCCGCGCACGCGAGCCACGCGACGGCCGTGGCGCGCCCCGGGGCGGCGAAGAGCGCGAGCGTCACGAGAAGCTGCGGGTTGAGGAGCAAGAGGCCCCAATATGCGGGGAGGCCGGCGCACTGGTGCTGCATGACGCTCCAGCGTGCGTAGCGCTTGACGAATCCCTCGAGGGAGCGCTTGAGCGACACGCAGCGAACGACCGAGCGCGCGAGCACGACGCTTTTGCCGAGCTTCTCGGGGATGAGGCGCCCGAGCACGAAGTCCTCGGCAAGCACGTCCTTGACGACGGCGAAGCCGCCGAGCGCGCGCACGTCGCTCCACCGCAGCGCCATCGACTTGCCGATCACGTAGTCCTTTCCGAAGAGGACCTTTGCCGTCGTGAGCGCCGGCGTGATTGAGCCGCCGAGGTGTATGTTGTCGAGCGCCGAACCGAGGCGCGCGCCGTATTGCTCGTCGCCCTGCCCCACGATGGGGTGGGTCACGAGGCCAACGCTCTCGTCCTGCATGGCGGCGGCGATTTCGTCGAGGTAGCCCGGCGGCACGCGCGTGTTCGAGTCGCTGATGACGAGGAGCTCGTTGCGAGCGGCGCGCGCCAGCGTAATGAGCTGATTGACCTTCGGGTTGAGGCCGGGCTCGCCGCTCTGCACGACGACCCGGAAGCGCGAAGGCCAACGGCGGGCCATGGCGAGCGCCGTCGGGTAGGCCGCGTCGTCGACGTCACGCACGCCCAGCAAGACCTCGTAGCTCGGGTAGGGCAGGGCAGCGAAGGTCGCGAGGTTTTGCATCAAACGATCGTCGAGCCCGCACAGCGGCTTGAGGATCGAGATCGGCGGGCGCACCGTCGGCACGGGCACGGCGCCCTTTAGGTGTCGCCGCAGCACGAGCAGGTGGACGAGCGAGAGCAAGAGGCCCCCGCTCGCCGCGCCCATGAGCACGAACGTCGCTACGTTCCGCGGGTCGAAACCGAGCTCCATACCGAGATCAGCATAAAGGTCGTCCGTTTCAGCGCAGTTGAGGGGCCGCGTCGGCCACGTGACGACTGTGTGACGAACGCCGCTGCTACGCCGGTAACTCGCCGGTTCTGCTGAAGTCTCTGCGCTTCTGCGGCGTGTCAGGCTTGGTCGCCGCCGAGGACCACCGGGTGCTCGGCGGACAGACGGTAGCCCATACCGCGCACGGTCTCGACGAGCGAGCCGGCGTCGCCGAGCTTGTCGCGCAGGCGCTTGACGTGCGTGTCCACGGTGCGGGTCGAGACGCCCGGTTTGTAACCCCACACGTCCTCGAGGAGATCCTCGCGCGAGCGCACGCGGCCGCGGTGCTCGACGAGATAGATGAGCAGGCGCATCTCCATGGCGCTCATGTGCACCTCGTCGCCGCCCACGAAGACGTGATAGCCATCGACGTCGACCTCGAGGGGACCCACGACGTAGCGTCGTCGCGCCGCGGGCGCCCCTGACGAGGGCTCGGAGGCGGCCGGCCGCCCGCGCGAGCGCAGGATGGCGTTCACGCGCAGGACGAGCTCGCGCACGCTGAAGGGCTTGACGACGTAGTCGTCGGCGCCGAGCTCGAAGCCGACGACGCGGTCGATCTCGTCGCCCTTCGCCGTCAGCATGACGATCGCGGGCTGAGGCATCGAGCGATCGCCCGCGCGGATGCGGCGGCACACCTCGGTGCCCGGGATGTCCGGCAGCATGAGATCGAGCAAGATGACATCGGGGGCGAAGCCCTGGGCTTCGGCGAGGCCGTCGAGCCCCTTGTCGGTGGCATGTACCGTGAAGCCCGCAGCCTCGAGGTTGTAGGTCAGGAGCTCGCGCAGGTCCGGCTCGTCTTCGACGACGAGGACGCGCCTCTCCGCGCTGACTTCGGGGGTCATTGGGGACCCACCTTAGGAAACGGGAGTGACAGAAGTATGACGTCCATGAAAACTCCTCGAAAAATGGCCCAGGCGCCGCTTCACGGGCCCACCATCGCCGCGGCCTCGGCGAAGTCCACGCCACCCCGGATGTCGCGCAGCAAAATCCAAAAATGAACGACGCCCGGAGTCATGGGTGCGG
>DATKFB010000084.1:0-2527 GCA_035544435.1 Polyangia bacterium | reverse complement strand
CTGCAGGCGACGGGCGCGCGCGTCTGCATCATCGATCTCGACTTTCACCTCGGCGACGTCCTGTCGTTCATGGACGTCGCGGGTAACTACTCGATCACCGACGTCCTGCAGAACATGGGGCGGCTCGATCGCGAGCTGCTTGAGTCCTCGATGATGCGGCACCCTTCGGGCGTCAACGTCCTCGCCCAGAGCGGCAAGATGGAGGAGGCCGAGCACATCAAGGGCGCCGACATCGGCAACCTGCTCAACTTCCTGCGCAAGCACTACAACTACGTGCTGCTCGACGGCGTCAAGGGCTTCGACGAGATCTCGCTTGCCGCGCTCGACAGCAGCCAGCACGTGCTCATGGTGCTCACCCAAGACGTGCCGGCGGTGCGCAACGGGCAGCGCTGCCTCGAGCTCTTCGGCCGCCTCGGCTACGACCAGACCAAGGTCAAGCTCGTCCTCAATCGCTACCAGAAGTCGTCGAAGATCACCCTCGACGTCGTGACCGACACGCTCAAGGTGCCGGTCTCGCACACGATCGCCAACGATTTCGTCTCCGTCATCGATGCCATCAACCGCGGCCTCCTCCTGCGCGACGCCGCCCCGCGCGCGCGCCTCACCCAGGACATCCAGGCCTTGACCGCGCTCGTCGCCGGGTCGCGTCGGGATCAGGCGCCGCGGCGCTCGTTCCTCGGCGGCCTGTTCGGCGGCAAGAAGGTCGCAGATGGGGCTACGTGATCGGCTGAAGGGGGCGCCGCCCGGCCTCCCCGTCGCGAACGCGCCGAGACCGGCCACGTCGCCTGACGTCACGGCGCTCTCGCACGCGCCTCAGCTGTCGGGGATCTCGGTCGAGATCTACCAGAACCTCAAGCACGAGCTGCACCAGAAGCTCATCGAGAAGCTCGACCTGCGCACGATCGAGAAACTGCCGCGCGAGCAGCTGCGCGACGAGCTGCGCCTCATCCTGTCGAACCTGCTGCAGGGCACCGAGCTGCCGCTCAACCGCGCCGAGCGCGAGAACATGGTCGAGGAGCTCCTCGACGAGGTGACCGGCCTCGGGCCCCTCGAGCCGTTACTGCGCGACCAGGCGATCTCGGACATCCTCGTCAACCGCTGCGATCAGATCTACGTCGAGAAGTTCGGCAAGCTCGAGCTCACGACGGTGCGCTTCCGGGACAACGAGCACCTCACGCAGATCATCAACCGCATCGTCGCGCGCGTGGGTCGCCGCGTCGACGACTCGTCGCCCATGGCCGACGCCCGCCTCGCCGACGGCTCGCGCGTCAACGCCATCATCGCGCCGCTCGCGCTCGACGGGTCGGTGCTTTCGATCCGTCGCTTCGGCGGCAAGCCGCTGCGCTTCAAGGACATGCTGGGCATCGGCAGCATCACGCCCGACATGGTCGGGTTCCTGGGCGCTGCCGTCAAAGCCAAGTGCAACGTCCTCATCAGCGGCGGCACGGGCACAGGCAAGACGACGATGCTGAACGCGCTGTCGTCGTTCATCCCCGACGGCGAGCGCGTCATCACGATCGAGGACGCGGCCGAGCTCCAGCTCCAGCAGCGTCACGTCGTGCGCCTCGAGACGCGGCCGCCCAACATCGAGGGCCGCGGCGAGGTGCTCGCCCGCGACCTCGTCAAGAACGCGCTCCGCATGCGCCCTGATCGCATCGTCATCGGCGAGTGCCGCGGCGGCGAGATCCTTGACATGCTCCAGGCCATGAACACGGGTCACGAGGGCTCGATGACCACCGTGCACGCCAACACGGCGCGCGACGCGCTCTCGCGCATCGAGGCCATGGTGGGCATGGGCGGCGTCCAGATGTCCGAGGTTCTCGTCCGCCAGACGATCTCGCGCGCCATCAACCTCGTGGTGCAGCTCACGCGCGGCACGGACGGCAAGCGCCGCATCACGAGCGTGTCGGAGATCACCGGCATGGAAGGCACCGTTATCACGCAGCAGGACATCTTCAAGTTCGAGCAGCGCGGGACGGACAAGGACGGAAAGATCATCGGCGAGTACCGGCCCACGGGCGTGCGGCCCAAGATTATGGAGCGCATCGAGCGCTACGGCATCAACCCGGCCGACGTCGTTCGGCCCCTGCTCTCGGGTAGCTGATGCGCGCGATTCTCATCGGCGTCGTCACCTTCACGGCGGTCTTCCTGCTCGAGGCCGTCGTCCAGACGCTGCGCTTCTTCACGGATCGCAAGGAAGACGAGCTCAAGCGGCGCCTCCAATCGCTCGGCACCGCCGAGGCCACCAAGTTCGGGCTCTTGCGCGCGGGCCGGCTCTCGGCGTCACCCATCCTCGACTCGATCCTGCGCGGGATACCGATCTCGCAGCGCCTCGAGGATCTGCTCGAGCAGGCGGAGGTCGGCATCACCGTAGCCCGACTGCTCGCCTATTGCGGCATCGCGGCGCTCGTTCTCTTCACGCTCGGTCTCGTCACGGCGGGCGGGCCCCTCATGTCTCTCATTCTCCTGCCGATGGGGGCCGCGCTGCCCATCATGGTCGTGAGCTGGAAGCGCGGGCGGCGCAGCC
>DATKFB010000083.1:0-5358 GCA_035544435.1 Polyangia bacterium | reverse complement strand
TGTTCGTCGCGCAGCTGGCGAGCTCGGCGGTCCTCTATGTCCTCCTCCTCCTGTCGGTCATCTCGATCGGCGTCATCATCGAGCGCTGGTGGTTCTTTCGCCGGCGCCGCGTCGACGTCGACGCGCTCTCCGACGAGCTGCGCCGGCTCCTCGCCAAGAAGGACGTCGCCGCCGCGCGCAAGGCGCTCATCGCGAGCCCCTCGGTCGAGGCGGCGATCATCCTCGAAGCGCTCGACTGGTACGACGAAGGCCCTGACGCGGTCGAGCAGATCCTCGTGCGCGCCGTGCGGTCGCGCCGGAGGCGCTTCGAGGCGGGCCTGCTCTTTCTCGGCACGCTGGGCAACAACGCCCCGTTCATCGGCCTCTTCGGCACGGTGCTCGGCATCGTCACCGCCTTCCGCGAGCTCGGCACGGCGCAGATGGGCGCCATGGGCAACGTCATGAGCGGCATCTCCGAGGCGCTGATCTCGACGGCCGTCGGCATCCTCGTCGCCCTCCCGGCCGTCATCTTCTACAACGTCTTCCAGAAGAAGGGCGCCGACGTCGAGGAACAGGCGGGCGCCCTCGGCAACGTCGTGCTCGCCTCCATGAAATCGGACAAGCAGGGCCCGAACGGCGCCCACCCGCGCGAGCCCGAGGTGGTGCCCGTCAAGAGCACGGCCCACGCCGAGCGCGCAGAGACCGCGCGCCGTCCCGAGGCGGAGGCTTAGGCCATGGCCGGCACGATGCCCTCGGGCGGTAGCCGCGCCCGCACGATCGCCGCCATCAACGTCACGCCCCTCGTCGACGTCGTCCTCGTCCTCCTCGTCATCTTGATGGTCGCGTCGACGTACATCGTCGCGCAGACGCTCAAGGTGCAGCTGCCGCGCGCGAAGTCGACGGACGGGACCGCCGACAAGCCCACCAAGGTCGAGATCCTGAAGGACGGCAAGCTGCGCTGGAACGAGGTCCCCGTGCAGGAGGCCGAGCTGCCCGAAAAGCTCAAGGCCGCCGTCGAGGCCGATCCCGAGGTCAGCCTCGTCGTGAGCGCCGACAAGGAGGTCCAGCACGGCAACGTCGTGCATATCCTCGACCTCGCGAAGCTCGCGGGCGTCGTCAAGTTCGCCATCAACGTCCAGCAAACGAACGAGTAGACCGTGCGCAGTGGGCCCGTCCTCCTGACGATCGTCGTCTCTGCGGCGCTGCACGTGGCGCTGGCGACGGGACTCGTCGCGGTCGCGCAGAAGCGCGAGATCCGCCACCGGGCGATCTCGGTCGCGGTCCAGGACGCGAAGAAGAAGGAGGCCCCGAAGCCCAAACCGCCCGCGCCGCCGAAGCCGATCGCCAAGCCGGCGGCGCCCAAGCCGGCGGCCACGCCCACGCCCGTCTCCGCGGTCGCGCACGTCGCCCACGCGGCGCCGGTCGCGATGAAGCTCGCCATGGGCAACTCGGGTGGCGGTGGGCTCGACATCGGCCCCGGTATCGGCCTGCACGGCCGCGCCGATGTGCCGCCGGCGGCGGCCGCGCCGAAGGTTGCTTCGGCGATCTCCGAAGCGCGCACGAAGCGCGCCAGGGAGGCGGCCGCTGGCGATGAGCCCTGCAACGAGGAGCCGACGAAGCCGGAGCCCGTGTTCAAGACCGAGATCAACTACAGCGTCTATCCGCAAGCGCAGCAGGACGGGATCGAGGGCAAGCTCAAGCTGCGGTTCACGGTGAGCGAGACGGGGGAGGTCGCGCAGGTCGACGTGCTCCAGGGCATCGACCCCGGGCTCGACGCCGCCGTCGTCGCGGCCGCCAAGCAATGGCGCTTCAAGCCCGCCATGGCCTGCGGCAAGCCCATCGCGGGCGGAACGTACGTGTTCGCGGCCCGGTTCGAGCTCGGGAATTGATCTCGCTTCGAAAATGAAACGTACGCTCGTCCTCCTCGCCGCCACGCTCGCCGTTTGCGCCGCGTCGAGCCCGCGCGCGCGCGCCGAGGAGCCCGGCCCGGTCGTCACGAAGCCGCCCAAGCTCGTGAAGTTCGTCGAGGCCGTCTATCCCAAGGACCGCCACGACGCCGGCATCACGGCGTCGGTGCTGCTGTCCATCGAGATTGGAGACGACGGCAAGGTCGACAACGTCGAGGTGGTCCAAGGCGCGGCGCCCGACTTCGACGCGGCCGCCGTCGCGGCCGCCAAGCAGTTCGTCTTCGAGCCGGCCGAGATCGACAACCAGCCCGCGCCCGTCAAGATCACCTACAAATACGACTTCACCATCAAGGAGACGATGGTGAAGGCCGGGCCGCAGGTCAACTTCGACGGCGTCGTGCTCGAGCGCTTCAAGAAGAAGCCCATCGCGCGCGTCCAGGTCACGATCAAGGACCTCGGTCCGGGCCTGAAAGGCGTCACCGACGAGGACGGCCACTTCGCGTTCACGGATGTCCCCGCGGGCAAGCACAAGGTCGAGCTCGGGCATCCCAAGCTCGTCACAGTGACCACCGAGGAGGAGATCGTCGTCGGCAAGCGCCGCACGGTGAAGTACCTCGTCGAGGAGCGGGAGGAGGGCGTCGACGAGGAGGTCGTCGTGCGCGCGCCGCGCATCAAGAAAGAGGCGGTGGAAACCCGCATCCGCACGGAGGAGGCGCGCCGGATCCCCGGCACCCAGGGTGACACCCTCAAGGTCGTACAGAACCTCCCGGGCGTCGGGCGGTCGGCCTTCGGCTCGGGCCAACTCATCGTCTGGGGCTCGGCGCCCAAGGAGACCGTCGTCAACGTGGACGGCGTCGAGGTCCCCGCCCTCTACCACGTGGGCGGGCTGCGCTCGACGATCAACGCCGACCTCGTGCGGTCGATCGATCTGTCGCCCGGGTCGTACGGCGCCGAGTACGGCCGCGGTCTCGGCGGGCTCGTCAAGATCGAGCTCGCGCCGCTTCCCCGGGAGGGCGTCCACGGCTACGTCGCCGCCGACGTCATCGACACCTCGGCCATGGTGTCGGCCGCCGTTTCGAAGGACCTGCGCCTGGCCGTCGCCGGCCGCGTCAGCTACCTCGACCGCGTGCTCCAGGGCGTGACGTCGCAGGACGTCGGCGAGTTCGTGCCCATCCCGCGGTACGATGACTATCAAGCGCGCGCGCAGTACGCACTCCGGCGCGACGAGGAGCTCTCGGTCACGCTGCTCGGCTCGGACGATCATCTGCGGCGCAGCATCCCCGCCTCCGATCCGGCCGAGGACCGCGCCCAGAACGACGACTCGTCCTACAAGCGCCTCATCCTGCGCTACACGCGCCTGCTGCCCGACGGCTCGAGCATCATCGTCACGCCGTCCTTCGGCCGCGACGAGTCCGCCACCGATCTGTCTTTCGGCGACGGCGCCAACGCGCAGCACATCGGCGTCACCGTGGGCACGTGGCACTACGGCCTGCGCGGCGCCTACCGGCGCAAGCTCGCGCAATCCACGACGCTGTCCTTCGGCGTCGACATGCAAGCCCGCTCCTACGCCGCGCACCGCGTGGGCTCGGCCGCCCTCCCCGCGCGCGAGGGCGACATCGTCGTCTTCGGCCAGCGCCCGCCCGGGCAAACGAACGTCGACGACTGGAACGTCACGCTGATCGACACAGCACCGTTCGCGACGGCCGAGATCGCGCTCGGGCGTCTCACGCTCATCCCGGGCCTGCGCTTCGAACCGGTGCTCGTAGAGGGCGATCCTTTGCGCCCGCGCAGCCAGTCCGAAGCGCCCCGCGGCTACGATCGCTTCGAGATCCCCGACAACCCCGTACCTGGTCCGCTCAAGTACGCGCCGAACCCGCGCCTCGTGGCTGCGCTCCGCGCGACGAAGCGCCTGACGCTCACGGCCGGCGGCGGCATCTACGGCCAGCCGCCCGACGTCGAGGACATGAGCCCCGTCTTCGGCAACCCGACAGTCAACGTGTCGCGCGCCGCGCACGTCTCGGGTGGCGGCTCGTTCAAGCTGCACCCGACGCTCACGCTCGAGCTCGTCGGCTTCTACAAGAAGCTCTGGGATCTCGTCTCGCGCAGCGAGCTTGCCTCGCCGCCCATCGCGCAGTCGCTCACGCAAGACGGCATCGGGCGCAGCTACGGAGGGCAGGTCCTGCTGCGCCAGGAGCTCACGAGAGGATTCTTCGGCTGGATCACGTACTCGCTCATCCGCAGCGAGCGCAAGGATCACCCCGACCAGGCCTGGCGCCTCTTCGACTTCGACCAGACCCACGTGCTCGCCGTGCTCGCCAGCTACCAATTCGGCCATGGCTGGGAGGGCGGCGCGCGCTTCCGGTACACGACGGGCGCGCCGCGGACGCCCGTCACGGGCAGCTTCCTCGTGGGCAACGAGGACTACGACCCGATCTTCGGCGCGCACAATTCGATTCGCCTGCCAGCATTTTATCAGCTCGACGCGCGCCTCGAGCGCGCCTGGGTCTTCAGGCGCGCCAAGCTCAACGTCTTCCTCGACGTCCAGAACGTAACCAACCGCAAGAACCCTGAGGAGATCATCTACAACGCGCAGTACACCGTGAAGGGCTACATAACGGGGCTGCCCACGCTCGCCGTGCTGGGCGCCAGGCTGGAGTTCTAACGATGCGCGCCGTCTCCCCCTCGCCCGGCCTCTTGCTCGTCTTGGCTCCGGTCGTCCTAGCGGCGGCGTGCAAGCCGAACCTCGGCAGTCCTCCGTCCTTGATCGAGGCGACGCGCATCCTCGCCGTCCGCGGGATGCCGGCCGAAGCCGGCGAAGGCAAGGCCGTGACGTACGATGTGCTCGCGGTCAATCCCATGGGCCGCATTCAGAGCCCGACGGTGACCTGGGCTCTTTGTCACGATCCGAAGCCACCCGCGAGCGCGAACGCCGTCGCGAGCTCCTGTGTCGACAGCCCCGACGACACGCCCACGCCGTCGCCGACGTTCAAGGCGCCCATGCCAGACGGCGATTGCAAGGTGTTCGGGCCGCAGCCGCCCGACGTCATGGCGGGCAAGCCGCCGCTGCGCCCGCAGGATCCGGACGTCACGGGCGGCTTCTACCAGCCGGTCCGCGCCAAGCTCACAGGCGGGGACGTCGTCGAGCTCGCCTTCGCGCTCGAGCGCCTGACGTGTCACCTGGCGAACGCGCCCGCGGACATCACGGCGATGTTCAACATGATGATAAAGCCGAATCAGAACCCGACCCTCGCGAGCGTCACGCTCGATCCGATGGGCACGCCCACGACGCTGTTCGAGCTGAAGCCGACGGCCGCGCCGGCGATCCCCACCGTGGCCCCGGGCGCGGCCGTCACGCTCGAGGCGGCGTGGACGGACACGACGCCCGAGAGCTACCCGGTCTTCAACGTCGTGACCCAGGTGATCGACACGCACCGCGAGTCGCTCAGCGCGTCTTGGTTCGCGACCGACGGCA
>DATKFB010000082.1:0-3165 GCA_035544435.1 Polyangia bacterium | reverse complement strand
GTCGCGCGCGCGCGGCTGGCCTTTACCAAACCGCACACGCGTGGTAACCGATGGCCCGCAAATGCTCGTCCCATCGCCTCGCCCCGGCCGCCTCGTCGACTCACTCGCGCTCGCGGTGCTTGCGCTGGCCTCGCTCGCGCTCGTCGGCTGCAAGCAGGACATCGGTCAGCGCTGCGAACAGGGCAGCGATTGCTCGAGCGGCTACTGCGGCGACAGCCCGCTCGGCATGGTGTCGGTCATGGGCAGAGTCTGCACGCCACCGCCGACGGCCGGGCCGATCTCGGACGCCGGCGCCGCCGCAGACGCCACCGACGCGCCCACTCCGGCCGAAGACGCGGCCTCGGACGCAGGATCGGACGACGCTTCGGACGCAGGATCGGACGACGCTTCGGACGCCGCCGGCGGCGAGGCGTCGCCTCACGACGGCGGGGCAGACGTTCTCGAGGCCGGCGCCGAGGCGGGGGCCGAGACCTCGTTGGGCGACGTCATGACCGAGGCCGGCGCGGGCGGCTGAGCGCGTCCGCTACGGGGGCTCGGCCCCGTTGAACTGAACCTCTACGATCTGGTACTCACGCAGGCCTTTGCCCGTCTTGAGGCTCACGGTGTCGCCCTGCTCGCGGCCGATCATGGCGCGCGCCAGCGGCGCCGAGATGGCGATGCGCTGCAGTTTGATGTCGGCCTCGTAGTCGCCGACGATCGTGTAAGTCGTCTCGTCGCCGCTGTCGGTGTCGGTGAGCTTCACGGTCGCGCCGAAGACGACCCTGCTGCCCGAGAGCTTCGCGGGATCGATGACCTCGGCCTGCGCGAGGATGGCCTCGATCTCGCGCGAGCGCCCCTCGATGAAGCTCTGGCGCTCTTTGGCGGCGTGGTATTCGGCGTTCTCCTTGAGGTCTCCGTGCGCGCGCGCCTCCTCGATGTCGCGCACGTTCTTGGGGCGCTCGACCTCGCGCAGGCGCTTGAGCTCGTCCCGCAGCAGCTGTTGCCCGCGCGGCGTCATCGGATAGCTAGCCATGGCCTTGATACTCCTGCAGCGAACGGACCTCCATCTTGCCGGCGCGCAGCTGCGCGATGGCGCCCACGGCGGCGCGCGCCGCCGAGATCGTCGTGTAGTAGGGCACGCCCTTCATGAGCGCCGTGCGACGAATGGGAAACGAATCCTTAATCGCCTCGGTGCCCGAGGTCGTGTTGATGACGAGCTGAATGTCGCCCGACAGGAGGCGATCCACGCAGTGCGGGCGCCCCTCGCGCACCTTCTTGACGAGCTCGACCTCGATGCCCTGCGCGCACAGGTGCGCGTGCGTGCCCGCCGTCGCGACGATCTCGAAGCCGAGATCCGCCAGGCCTTTGGCGACGCTCTCGGCGCCAGCCTTGTCGCTGTCCTGCACCGAGAGGAAGACGCGGCCGTGCGCGGGCAGCCGCGTGCCGGCGCCGATCTGGCTCTTCCCGAACGCGGCCGCGAAGGTCTGATCGATTCCCATGACCTCGCCCGTCGAGCGCATCTCCGGGCCGAGGATCGTGTCGACACCCGCGAACTTCGCGAACGGGAACACGGCCTCCTTGACGGCGACGTGCTTGGGCGTGACCTCGACGATGCCCATCTCCTTGAGCGTGCGTCCGGCCGCGATGCGCGCCGCCACCTTGGCAAGCGGCACGCCCGTGACCTTCGAGACGAAGGGCACGGTGCGCGAGGCGCGCGGGTTGACCTCGAGGATGAAAATGCCGCGCCCGTCGCGCGGCACGGCGAACTGGACGTTCATGAGGCCGCGCACGTCGAGCTCGCGCGCGAGCGCGCGCGCCTGCGTCTTGATGGCGTCGACGGTCTCGGGCTTGAGCGAGTAGGGCGGCAGGCAGCAGGCCGAGTCGCCCGAGTGGATGCCGGCCTCCTCGATGTGCTCCATGACGCCGCCGATGACGACGTCGGTCCCATCGGCGACGACGTCGACGTCGACCTCGATGGCGTCGGGCAGGAACTGGTCGATGAGGATGGGCGCGTCCTCCTCGCCCGCGCGCGACGACAGGCTCTCGCGCCGCGAAGCCTCCATGGCCGTGTACACGAAGTGCTCGAGGCCCGACGGATCGTGGACGATCTCCATGGCGCGGCCGCCCAGCACGTACGAGGGGCGCACCATGACCGGGTAGCGGATGCGGTCGGCGATCTCGCGCGCCTCGGAGAGGCCCTTGGCGGTGCCCCAGGCGGGCGCGCGCAGGTCGAGCTTCTTGAGCAGCTCGCCGAAGCGCTTGCGATCCTCGGCCCGGTCGATGGCGTCGGCGCTCGTGCCGAGGAGCTTGACGCCCGCGTTCTGGAGAGGCACGGCCAGCCGCAGTGGCGTTTGGCCGCCGAACTGGACGATGACGCCCTCCGGCTTCTCGACGTCGAGGATCTCGAGCACGTCCTCGCGCGTGAGCGGCTCGAAGTACAGCCGATCGGATGTGTCGTAGTCGGTCGACACCGTCTCGGGGTTGCAGTTGATCATGATCGTCTCGTAGCCGTCCTCGCGCAGGGCCTGCACAGCGTGGACGCAGCAGTAGTCGAACTCGATGCCCTGGCCGATGCGGTTGGGCCCGCCGCCCAGGATGACTATTTTTTTCTTACCGGTCGGGCGCGCTTCATTTTCGGTGGACACGACGCGCTTCCCGTCGACCGTCTCCTCTTGCGGCACCTCGTAGGTCGAATACAGGTACGGCGTCTGCGCTTCGAACTCGGCGGCGCAGGTGTCGACGCGCTTGAAGACCGGGCGAATGCCGTGCTTGAGACGGGCCTGGCGCACCTGCTCCTCCGACGTCCCCGTGACCTGCATGAGGCGGCGGTCGGACATGCCGAGCCGCTTGCGCCGCGCGAGCCCGGCCGCGTCGTCGAGCAGCTTGGCGCCGAGCTCGACGCCCGCGTCGCGGGTCGCCTCGTCCTCGTCGACGAGCACGCGTAGCTGCGAGAGGAACCACGGATCGATCTTCGTTAGCTCGAAGGCGTCCTCGTTGGAGAGGCCGGCGCGCATGGCCTCGGCCAGCTGCCACAGCCGCTCGGGCCCGGGCCGCACGATCTGGCGCTTGAGCTCGGCGAGCTCGGGGACCCGATCGAGATCGAAGCCCCAGCGGCCGATCTCCAGCGAGCGGATGGCCTTGCCGAGGCTCTCCTTGAAGGTGCGCCCGATGGCCATGACCTCTCCC
>DATKFB010000081.1:0-2794 GCA_035544435.1 Polyangia bacterium | reverse complement strand
GAGCCGAGCGTGTCGCGGTCCATGGATTGACCGAAAGCCTCCTGGATCAGCGTCGGCGTGCCCATGGGGTTCGTGAACGCGGCGACGTGCCAGCGCGCGGTCGATTCGGAGCAGAGGGAGAACGTGTCGACGCGAACTTCGTACGTGCCGGGGGGCACGGCCTGCGGGAAGACGACCTCCTCGTGGCGCTGCCCGTCGATCACGCATTGCGAGTTCGAGTCGAACAGGAGGCGCCCCGCGGCCGCGATCTCGGCCCGCGTGTATGGCGGGTCGCTCGAGGATTTCTGAGGCAGAGCGAGAGGCGCCTTGTTCCAGACGTCGAGCGGAGGAGCGCTCGGATCGGTGCCGATGATGCGCAGGTGGAGATCGAGGTCGGCTTCCGTGTCCCAGTTGAGCTGCACGACGAGGGCGCCCGTGGGGGGCGTGATTCCGATGGTCAAACCGAGCGACTGGATAGGGCCGAGGTTCCCGTCGGCGTCGATGGCGCGGACCCGCAGCGCGCGCGGGCCCGTCGGGAGGTCCGGCGAGTACGAGACGGACGCCGAAAAGATGAAGTTTCCCATGATCTCGAAGTCGGGTACGCCGACGGGGATGAGCCAGTGGGCACTGTCGCCCTCGAGGCCGATCAAGACGGCCGCCGCGGCGCCGTTGACGCTGCCGGTGATCGATCGTGACTGCGCGCCAGGGAAGATGTTGTTGTTCCGGCTGGTGATCGTGTCGACCGTCGGCTCCTTCGCGCCGGGGTCGGTCGTGAGCTCGCCCGGCTCGTACTGGCCGCCGGAGACGCGCAGCCAAGCCGTGAGGCCCGACTGGGGGCTCTCGCCGCCACAGCCGACCCCGCAGGCGCTCGCGAGCAGCAGGGCGACGAGCGAGGGACGCGCTCCGCGCATCAGAACCCCACCTGCCCACGCAAGATCACGGCGTCGTCCTTCAGGTTCGCGGGCCGCCCCATGAGATCGCGTCCGCTGTGGTTCGTGTTGTGGTCGTACTCGAGCTGCACGCGGCCGTTCGGCGTGCCGACGGCGGCCACGAGCGCGAGCGTGCTGTAAGAGAGGTCCGTGGGCACAAGTGGTTTCGCGGAGTTGGTCGAATCGCGATCGGGGTTGTACGCGTCGTATCGGGCGCCCACCGTCGCGAGCTCGCCGATCTGGAGCAGCGCCGCGACGTAAAAGCCGAGCTCGCGGGCATCACGCCCGAGCGGCCCGAGCGGATCGGCGATGAGCTTCGCGCGGTCGAGGTTCTTCGCGTAGTAGAGCTCGCCGTAGATCGTCGCGACGCCGAACTGGGGGATCGCGACCGAGAGGTTGAGGTCCGCGCCATAGCCAAAGCGGTCGAAGTTCTGCGACGGCGTCGCGGCGCTTCCGGGCACGGTGACGATCTCGTCGCTCGTGAAGGCGCCGTCCTCGTTCTTGTCGCTCCACTGGATGACCGACTTCGTCGCGGGCGTGCCGCGGTGGAAGCCCTTGCCCGTGAGCCCCGAGAACCCCGCCGATACGGTCACCGTCTCGACGATGGGCGTCTCTATGCCGAGCCGCCCGACGATGTCCTTGGCGGCGTTGGGATCGCGCCCCGGGTAGGCCTTCTCGCCCAACGGGTCGCCGTTCTGTACGGCGACGGCGTAACGCACGAAGCGCCAGCCGCCCTGTAGACGCGCCCCGAGATCGTACTCGCCGGGGAAGAGCGCCTGCTCCGCCGTCGAGCGCTCAAGGAAGATGCGGTCGCGATCGCTCTGCACGATCTCGAACCCGAAGGGAATCTTGAACAAGCCGATGGTCGCCATGAGGAGCGGCACGGGCGCGCCATCCTCGCCCGGGAGCTTGAACGACGCCTCGGCGTTCACGAGCCGCGCCGTCGTGCCGTTCACCGTGTTGCCGTCGAGCTCGAGCGCCCCCGCGACGTACTCGCGGTCGATGGTCGTCTTCAGCCGCGCGCGGCGAATCATGAACCGCTCTTCGTTGACCGGTGCCAGCGTCGATGGGTTGATCTCGTCTTCGGACGACTGTCGCCAAACCGTCCAGTCGGCCTGGACGTAGCCGGTGAGGCCCACGCCCGGATACGGGGTCGACACGGGCGGCTTCTTCAGGGCCGCCTGCGCCTTCTCGAGCTTCTCGCGCAGGCCTATGACCTCCTCGGCGCGTTGCTCTCGCTCGGCGCCCAACTCGGCCTGCATCGCTTCGAGGGTGGCCTTGAGGTCGGCCTGTGCCGCTTCGAGGGCCTTCTGGGCCTCGGCCGCCTTCTTCTGGGCCTCGGCGAGCTCCTTCTCGGTCTGCGTGGGATCCGGCGACGGGGGCCCGAGGACGGTCTCTCCCGGAGTCGACTTCGACGGGTTTGGCGCGGCCTCGGCACCCGCGCCCCCGGCCATCGCCGGGGGCGCTCCCTCCTGTGCCCACGCCGCCGCCCCGGATGCAACCCAACCCGCCGTGACGAGACCTGCTACGAAAGAACGACACCCTTTGTGACCACCCGCCCCTGACCTAAAGAGCGCAACCGCTCCGTGGAATCGAACGTTCGTTTTATACAACAGGCGTCTCCAGGTCCTCGTGACGACGGTGCAACACTGCGGGAACAGAAAGGGACGCGTCGCTCGTAGGCGGCGCGTCCAAGAGCCACGGGGTCTTACATGCACGTGCCGTTGTTGTAGGTCTTCGGCGCGGCCCGGTTGATTGTGGTGCCGGACGTCGACGGCGCGTTGATGATCATGTCGTTGATCTGCGCCGGGGTGAGCGTGCCGCCGTCGCCGCCGGCCGTGCCGCCGTCGGAGCCCGCCGTGCCGGTCGTGCCCGCGCCGCCGTCG
>DATKFB010000080.1:0-4915 GCA_035544435.1 Polyangia bacterium | reverse complement strand
TCCAGAGCGCGGCCTTCCCAGCGCCGCGCGCGACGGCGTCGGGGCCACCCAAGACCGTGAGGTAATTCGTGAGCGCGTCGATCCACACGTAGACGGTGTGCGACGGGTCGCCGGGCACCGGGATGCCCCACTTGACCGAGGCGGTCGTGCGCGAGATCGACAGATCGCGCAGACCGCTTTCGACGAAGGCGCGCACCTCGTTGCGCCGCGACTCGGGCTGCACGGGCAACGGCGTGCGCGCGTACCACTCGAGCAGGCGCGGCGCGTACTTCGACAGGCGGAAGAAGTAGTTCTTCTCCTTGACGCGCTCGACGGGCCGTAGGTGGATCTTGCAGAGCTTCTCGCCGTTCTCCGTGACGACGTCGTCCTCGGTCTTGGCCTCCTCGCAGCCGACGCAGTACATGCCATCGTACTCGGCCTCGTAGATGTCGCTGGCCGCCGCGAGGCGCCTCCACATCTCGGCCACGGCCCGCTCGTGTCGCGGCGCGGTCGTGCGGATGAAGTCGTCGTTGGAGATCTCGAAGCGGCGCCACGCGTCCTCGAACTGGGCGGCGATGCCGTCGCAGTAGGCCTGCGTGTCCACGCCCTTGTCGCGCGCGATGCGCTCGATCTTCTGACCGTGCTCATCGAGGCCAGTGAGGAAGAACGTCTCGTGGCCGCGCGCCCGGTGGTAGCGCGCGAGCGCGTCGGCGACGACGGTCGTGTAGAAGGTGCCGAGGTGGGGCAGAGCGTTGACGTAGTAGATCGGCGTCGTGACGTAGAAGCTCGACATGGCGGGTCTCCGGGCAGTGTAGCGACCGCGCGGGGCGCGCGCGAGGGGCTCAGCCGCGGGGCGGCTCTCCGGGCGGCGGTGCGAGCACGCTCACTTCGGCCGCCGGGAACACCTTGGGCGGCTGGTCCTCGAAGTAGACGCGCACCCGCTCGCGCAGGACGTCGACGTCGCCCACGCGGCCCACGCCGTCGGGCGTCGTGACACGCTTGCCAGCGCGTGGCAGGCGCTTGGCGGCCTCGACGTAATTGGCCTCCTCGTAGACGAGGCAGCACTTGAGGCGCCCGCACTGGCCCGAGACCTTCGTGGGGTTGAGCGCGAGGTTCTGATTCTTCGCCATCTTGATCGACACGGGCGCGAACTTCGGCAGGAATGTCGTGCAGCAAAGCTCGCGTCCGCACGAGCCGATGCCGCCCACCATCTTGGCCTCGTCGCGCACGCCCACCTGGCGCATCTCGACGCGCGCGTGCACCTTGCTCGCGAGATCGCGCACGAGGTCGCGAAAATCGATGCGCTGCTCAGCGGCGAAGTAGAAGGTCGCGCGCCCGCTCCCCGCGTGCATCTCGACGCGGAACATCTTGATCGGGAGCTGGCGGGCCCTCGCGCGCTCGCGCGCGTACGCGAGCGCCTCGCCCGCGCGCCGCTGGTCGGCGTCGAGCCGCGCGAGGTCGCGCGCGTCGGCGACGCGCAGCAGGCGCGGCAGCGGGGCTGCGGCCGTGCGCGGCGCGGGCGCCACGGCGACCGTGCCCACGGAGGCGCCTTCGTCGTCGAGGACGACGCGGTCGCCCAGGCGCAACGCCGGCGCGAGCTTGCCGGCGTCGCAGGCGAACGTCCGCCCCGTCGACGTGAGTTTGACGCCCACGACGTGCAAGGTGGGCAGGACGGGCGGCGTCACGCCCGCCCGCGGGCCGCCCTCGGTGTCGCGCGGACCGTCTCCCGGTGGGCGCTCGGCGTTCATGCCGCGCGACTTCCCCGTTCCCGCCGGCGCAGCTGTACGAGCAGGCGCTCCAGCGCGAGCGTGGGGTTGACGTTGGCCAGGAGCGCGGCGTCGGCCTCGACGATGGCGCCCAGCGACCGCAGGAGGCGCGCCGGCTCGAGGCCCGCGAGCTCGCGGGCGCGCTCGTCGAAGAGCGCGAGCTCGGGCGCGCCGGCCGACGTCACGAGCGCGTCACGATAGAGGCGCGCGAGCAGCGCGACGAGCGGGGGCAGGGCCTCCTTGTTGGCCTTGTCGCTCGCGAGCGCAGAGGCGGCATCGAGCGAAGGCGTCATCCCGGGCGCCACGACGGCCGCGCGCAGCTGGGCCACGGCCTCCCAAGCCGCAGCGGAGGCATCGCCTTCTTCGGGGCGCGCCGCCGCGAGCATGCGCGCCGCCGAGCCGTCGGCGAGCGCCACCGCGACCTCGGCGCGCGCGCTCTCGATGCCGTGCGCGGCCGCGATGCGCAGGAGCGCCTCCTCGGCGAGGGCGCGGAATCGGACCCGCTGCGCGCGCGACCGGATCGTGGGCAGGAGACGGTCGGGCGCGCTCGTGCACAGCACGACGTGGTTCCGCGGCGCGGGCTCCTCGAGCGTCTTGAGCAGGCTATTGGCGGCGCTGGGGTTCAGCGCGTCGGCGCCGTCGACGATGACGACGCGCGCGGCGGCCTCGTGGGGGCGCGACTGCGCGAGCGCGACGATGGCCTTGGCCTGCTCGATGACGAGCTGCGGTCCGTCGGGCGCGAAGGTGGGCACGTCCGGATGAAGGCCCATCTCGATGCGCCGACACGTCTCGCACGCACCGCAGCCCCGCCCGGGCGCCTCCGCGCAGTTGAGCGCAAGCGCGAGACCAAGGGCCGCGCCGCGCTTGCCCACGCCGGGCGGCCCCTCGAAGAGGTAGGCGTGCGGCACGCGGCCCGTGCCGACGGCCCGCGCGAGGCCCTCGACCACGCGCTCTTGGCCGATGACGTCGCTCCAGCGCATACGTTCGACCGTAGCACGTCGGCGACGTGTCGACAGGCGGGGCGGGCGAAGCGAGGGGCGCGACCGAAGGTCGCGAGGTGGTGAGGGAGGGCGTGGAGGCCCCGACGTGAGCCCGTTGCGTTTACGCAGACGGGCTCTTAGGCTCGATGCATGGGAATCCTCGGTAGGCTCTCGACGCTCATCAAGTCCAACGTCAACGACGCCATCGACGGGATGCAGGATCCCGCGAAGGAGATCGATCAGCTCGTACGCGACATGGAGGACTCTGCGCGACAGGCGCGCACCGAGGTCGCTCAGTGCATGGGCGAGGAGAAGCGCCTCGGAAAGCGCGTCGAGGCGCTCGACGGCGAGATCAAGACGTGGACCGACCGCGCCGAGTCGGCGGTGCGCGCCGGCGACGACACCCTCGCGAAGGAGGCGCTACGCCGGCGTGGCGAGAAGGAGGGAGAGCGCGCCGAGACGCAAAAGGCCCTTCAGGAGCAGGGCGTCTACGTCGATCAGCTCGCCACGGCGCTCAAGGCGCTCGAGGCGCGCGTCAAGGACGTCAAGCTTCGGCAAGGGACGCTGCGCGAGAAGGCCCGGGCCGCCAAGGGCGTCTCGCCGCTGTCGGGCAAGACCACTGCCTTCGACGACTTCGAGCGCATGTCGAGCAAGGTCGATACGGTGGAGGCGGAGGCGGGGCTCGCCGACGAGCTCGAGGGTCGGAGCGCCGCGTCGGTCGCGGCCGAGCGGAAGCTCGACGCGCTCGCGGCGGACAGCTCCGTCGACGACGCGCTCGCCGCCCTGAAGAAGAAGCTGGGCGGCTAGGAGCCCGTCCCCTTAGAAGCGCAGCCTGCTGGACTGCACGACTTGCAGCCCGCGCGGCCTCGGGCCGCCTGGAGGTCCCTTTCGGGACACGGCGTCGCGAGCAGCGCGGACGGCGCCGTGGTACATTCGTCGGCTGGATGGCGCAGCGTCGGAACGCGTCTGGCCGAGGCGACGAGGGGACTGATCTGGACGACGTGAAGGCGCTCGCCGCGCGGGCGCGCGCAGAGACCGGCGGTCCCGTCCTCCGGCAGAACCCCGCCGAGCTCTCGGGCGTCCGCCCGCGCCGCGATTCGGTGATCGGAATGCGCCTCACGCCGCCGCCGCGCGCGACGAGCGGCGAGCTGCCGAACTGGTTCTGGGGGGTGCTCGGCTGTCTGAGCGTGCTGCTCCTCGGCTTCGCTGGATTGTTCGTGTTGGGGCGCTCGGGCCGGCTTGCCCCGCTGCTCGGGCAGGCCGCGGCCTTGGTCGCGCCGGCGTCCGGCTCAGCCGCTCCCGCCGCGGCCCCCGTTGCTCCGGTCGAGCCGCCCGCCGGTGCCGTGGCCCCCGCGGCCTCTGCGCCCATGGCCGGCGAGCCCGCCGTCAAGGAGCCGGAGCGGCCCGCGCCAGGTCCGCCCGCCGTCGAGGCGGAGCGCGCCGGACAAGTCGAGCACGCCCAGCCGACGGAGCACGTGGCGCACGCCGCGGCTCCCCGGCACGCCGTGCCTGACGAACCGGCGCCCGCCGACGATGGCGCGCCGACGACCGCCGGGGAGAGCGGCGCCGCGAAGCACGGAGCGCGCGCCGGCAAAGGCCGTCCCGCCAAGGCGGACGAGCCAGCCGCTGGCGGCGATGACAATGGCGCGGGTTCCGGCGAAGCCGCCGAGGCCAAGGCGCCGTCCGCGCCCGCCGGGGCGCCCACGCCGCGCCCCGCGCGCGCGGCCGCGCCCGCGGCCAAGGCTGCGGCCACGGACGGCGCGGACGACGACGAGTCGCTCCCGGGGCAGGACGACGTCGAGCGCGCTCTCGATGCGCTCGCGCCGAAGGTGCGCGGGTGCTTCGTCAAATACCAGATCAAGGGCACGGCGCGCGTGCGTCTCGTCGCGACGGCGGCTGGCAGGGCGGAGTCGGTGAACGTCACGGGCGACTTCGAGGACACGCCGACCGGCCTTTGTGTCGAGTCGATCTTGACCGACGCGAAGCTGCCTACCTTCAAGGGGCCTTCGCTCAAGCTCAGCCAGTCGTACCAGCTGCGCTGACGCGGCCGCCGCCGCGCGGATGATTCCGAGCGCCACTACTGCCGGCTCTGAGAGCAGTCTGTGGAGTAAGGTGATGGCGCGCATGTGGGCGGCGAGCCTCCTGAGCCTGAAGAACCCAGAGGGTAACCGCCGCTTTCATGCGCACCTA
>DATKFB010000079.1:0-5717 GCA_035544435.1 Polyangia bacterium | reverse complement strand
AGGGGTCGCCCGTGAGGATGACCTTCGTCTGCTCGCCGACGCGCGTGATGATGGTCTTGACCTCGTGGGGCGTCAGGTTCTGGGCCTCGTCGACGATGATGTACTGATTCGGAATCGACCGGCCGCGGATGTAGGTCAAGGGCTCGATCTCGATGAAGCCCATGTCGATGAGCTCCTGGTAGCTGCGGCCGCTCTTGCGCTCTCCCTTGGACAGACCCATGAGGTACTCGACGTTGTCGTAGATGGGCTGCATCCACGGGTTGAGCTTCTCCTCGATGGTCCCCGGCAGGTAGCCGACGTCGCGCCCGAGCGGAAAGATGGGGCGCGAGACGAGCAGCTTCGAGTACAGCTGCTCCTCGACGACCTTCTGCAGGCCCGCGGCGATGGCGAGCATGGTCTTGCCCGTCCCCGCCTTGCCGACGAGGGTCACGAGCTTGACGTCATCCGCGAGCAAGAGGTCGAGCGCGCAGTGCTGCTCTTTGTTGCGCGGGCGGATGCCCCAGATGCCGTCGCGGACCTTGCGCAGCGGCACGAGCTTCTTCGTGGTCCCGTCGAAGCGGCCGAGCGCGCTGTGCGACGGGTTGTCCTTGTCGCGCAGGAGGACGTACTGGTTGGACTTGAGCGTGCTCTGGGCGAGATCGAGCGTGTTCTGCGCGTAGAACGTGTCGACGTCGGCGGCCGCCACGGGCAGCTCGGTCATGCCCGAGTAGAGCTCGTCGATGTCGATGCGCTCGGCCTCGAAGTCCATCGAGGTCAGCCCGAGGGAATCGGCGCGGATGCGGAGGTTGACGTCCTTCGTGACGAAGATCGTGGGCTCGCCCTTGTTGGCGTCGCGCACGTCGAGCGCCACCATGAGGATGAGGTAGTCGGCGATCTGGCTCTCGCGCAGGGTCGTCGGGACCGAGCGCGCCGCCGAGGCGACGCGCAGGCGCCCGCCGTTGGGCAGCGGCGCGCCGTCGGACAGACGCGCGCCCTCGGAGCGCAAGCGATCGAGCAGGCGCGCGACTTCGCGCGCGTTGCGGCCCAGCTCCGAGGCCTCCTTCTTGAAGTTGTCGATCTCCTCGATGACGAAGATCGGAATGACCACCTCGTTGTCCGCGAACTGCGTGATGGCGCGCGGGTCGTGCAGCAGGATGTTGGTGTCGAGAACGAAGTGCTTCACGTGGGCGCGCGCCTCCCCGAAGAGGAACCGGAACGATGGGGCTCGAGAGCGAAACCCGCCGGCGGCGCCGGCGGCCGGAGCCCTATTTCTTGGCGGCGTCCGCCTTGTCGGCCTTGTCCACCGCCTTGTCCTTCTTGGCCTTGCCGGCGGCCTTGGCCGGCTTGCCGCGCGTAATCGTCACCTTCGTCATCGCGACGTCCTTGGTCGGCTTGTCGCCGGGCGAGCGCGGCACGCGCGCGATCTGGCCCACGAGGTCCGTGGGCTCGCACTGGCCGAAGATCGTGTAGCCGCCGTTGAGGGCCGGCTGCGGCGTCTCGGTGATGAAGAACTGTGACCCATTCGTGTCGCGGCCCGCGTTGGCCATGGCGAGCACGCCTGGCTTGTCGAAGATCAAGCTCGGGTCGCTCTCGTTGGCGAACTTGTAGCCCGGGTTGCCGCGGCCGACGCCCAGCGGGTCGCCGCCCTGGATCATGAAGCTCGGGATGACGCGGTGGAAGATCAGGCCGTCGTAGAAGGCCTTCTTCACCCAGGTCTTCGTCTTCTCGTCGCACCAGGGTCGGACGCCTCGGCTGAGGCCCACGAAGTTCGCGACCGTCTTGGGCGACTTCTTGTCGAAGAGCTCGCAGGTGAACGCGCCCATCGACGTCTCGATCTTCGCCGTGAGCGTCCCCTCTTTGGGCCCCTTCAGGCCCTTCGTGGCCTCGTCAAGGGTGAAGTCGCCCTTTTCGGGGTCTTCGCCGCAGACGCTTTGAGCGTGCGCCGAGCCCGCCGCAGAAACGACGGACACGAGCGCGAGAACGAGAGGCAGACAACGAGGAGCGATGACGGTTCGCGGGCGCATGCAAATCCTCCGGGTCGGGTTTCCAGTTTGGAAGCCCGCTACTCTTATCACCAAAACGCCGCGCCGAAACCGTCTTCCGCGCGGGCTCCTCAGCGGCCGTGGCGGGCGTGGGCGCGCGCGAGCGCGGCCGCGAGGTCGATGCCGCGCGACGCGCGCAGCCCCTCCCACAGATCGCCGACGCGCCGCGCGCGCGCCGGCAGCGTGCGAATCGTGAAGTCCTTCGGGTCGACACCCGCGTCCACCTCGGCCCACGTAAGCGGCGTCGAGGCGCCGCCGTAGACGCTGGCCCGCGCGCTGTAGGCGCACGCCAGCGTCTTGCCCTCGATGTTCTGGAGGCAGTCGACGTACACCGTCGTGGGATCGCGCCGGTTCACCGTGCGCTCCACCGTGGCGTCCCGGGGGTGCTTCTTGGCGACGAGCTCGCCCACGATCTGGCAGAAGAGCATGCCGGCCTTGTAGGACGTCCCGGGCGGCAGCGGGAGGTACACGTGCAGGCCGCTCGCGCCCGACGTCTTGGGGAAGGACGCCACGCCCAGGGCCTCGAGCTCGTCGCGCACCCAGCGCGCGACGTCGAGCACGCGTGAGAAGGGCGCGCCGTCCATGGGGTCGAGATCGATGGCGGCGAAGTCCATGGTCGCGACGGATTGAATGCGCGAAAAGTAAGGGTCCTGCGAGAGGACGGCGAGCTGGGTCATGTAGAGGAGCGTCGTGAGCGAGCCGCCGACGAGGCGCGCCGGCACGTCGGTGTCCCCTGGCACCGGCTCGGCGCGCACGCCGGGCGGCACGTCGTTGGGCGCGCGGTGCTGATAGAAGGCCGCGTGCGCGATCCCGTTGGGGAAGCGCCGCATGACGAGGGGCCGATCGCGGACGACGGGCAGGAGCAGCGGCGCGATGGTCACGTAGTAGCGCAAAAGCTCGCCCTTCGTGACGCCGAGCCCGGGCCACAGGACCTTCTTGAGGTTGCCGAGCTCGAGCACGTCGCCCGACGGCAGCGTGAGGCGCCCCGATCCCCGCTCTTCGAGCGCGGCGAGCGACTCGAGAACCGCCGCCGGGTCGTAGTCGACCGGAACGACCTTCGGGGGCGCCGCCGCGACGGCGCGCTTCTTCGTGGACGGCCGGGGCACGGAGGCGGCCGGCCGGGACGCCGTCGCCGGCTTCTTCACGAGCAGCTCCTGCCGCGCGGGGGGCGCGCTCGTTTCGCGCGCGATCGCCGTGGGAACGACGTCGTCGCGCAGACCGAGGAAGACGGGGTGGCGCAGGTTCCCGTCCTGGGTCCACTCGCTGAACCGAACCTCGGCGACGAGGGCCGGCCGGATCCAGTGCGGCTTGTCGCTAGACGGCGGAGCCGTCTCGAACGGGCAAGACTTCTGCGCGAGCTCGTCCAGGCGCGCGCCCACGGCGCGCAGCGCGTCCTCCGAGAAGCCGCCGCCGACGTGTCCGACGTAACGGAGCCGACCGTCCGGCGTCGGCAGGCCGAGCAGCAGCGCGCCGAAGCGGTGCCGCGAGCCGCGGGGCTCCGTCCAGCCGCCCACGACGAACTCCTGCCGTTTGACGAGCTTGAGCTTGCGCCAGTCGGCCGTGCGACGGCCCGGGCGGTAGAGCGAGCGCGCGTCCTTGGCGATGAGCCCTTCCCAGCCGGCGGCCTGCGCCTCCGCCATGAGCGCCTCGCCGTCACCGGCGACCTGACGCGAGAGACGAATGATGCCCTCCCCCCGCTGGCGCGCAGGCGCGAACGCCGCCTCGAGCCTCTGGCGGCGCTGCGCGAGCGGCAGCTTGCATAGGTCATCGTCGCCCTCTCGCAGCAGATCGAAGACGAAGAGCGCCACGGGCTGCGCGGCCGCGAGACGCGCGACGTCCTTGACGCCCGTGAGGTGAATGCGCGGCTGCAGGCGCCCGAACCCGAGCGGCTGGCCCGCCGCGTCCAGCGCGACTATCTCGCCGTCGAGGACGACGGCTTGCCGCCGTCCCCGCGCCCAGAGCTCGAGCGCCTGGACGATCTCGGGGAACTGCGCCGTCTTATCGTTCCCTAGGCGCGAGGCGATCGACACGGTGGCGCCGCGCGCGCCGGGCGTTACTGTGACGAGCGCGCGGATGCCGTCGTACTTGGGCTCGTAGACGAGATGCGGATCGCGCAGGGGCGCGTCCGCGAGCGTCGCGAGCATGGGCAGCATCGCGCCAGCTTACTGCGCCTTCAGGGCCCCTCGACGCCGTGGAACTCGACGTGCGCGCCAGCGCGGATGCCCAGGCGCGGCGCGAGGCCGCCGCCGATCTCGAGCACGTACTGCGACGGTTCGTTCACGCTGCGCGCCGTGAGAGTGAGCGGCTCCGCGTCGACGACGACGCCCGCGATCGTGCGATCGGGCGAGATGAAGATCATGTCGAGCGGGATGAGGGTGTTCTTCATCCAGAAGGTCTGCATCGAGGGGCGCTCGAACAGGAACAGCATGCCCGCGTCGGGCGCCAGGTGCTCGCGGTACATGAGGCCCTTCTCGTGCTCGGCCTGCGTGCGCGCGAGCTCGACGTGGAAGGTGACCTTGCGCGCGCCCGTGTCCACGACGACGGTCGCCGCGGGCGCTTCCGCGGGGGCGGCGCTCGTCGTTTGCAGCTGGCCCGCCGAGCTCTTGCAAGCCGGCGCGGCGACCAGAGCCAGCAGCGAAAGTCCGATGAGCGCCCGACGAAAAATCACGCGCCACGGTATCATCAAAACGTGGCCGATGAACCCTTGACCCCGCGCGGCTGGCGCGTACTCGTGACGCGCCCCCGAGAGCAGGCCCCGGCCCTCGTCGAGGCCCTCCGGGCGCTCGGCGCCGAGCCCGTGCTCTACCCCACGATCGAGCTCGCGCCGCCGCCCGACTGGACCGCCCTCGACGGCGCGCTCGCGGGCCCGGCTCACGCGTGGATTGTGTTCACGAGCCCGTCGGCCGTCCGCTTCACGACCGCGCGCGCCGACGCCACGCGCACGCGCGCCTGGCTCGGCCGGCCGCGCGTGGCCGCCGTGGGCGCCGAGACGGCGCGCGCCGTGGGTGCCGCCGGCTTGCGCGTGGACCTGGTGCCGCCGGCGGACGACCAGCGCCAAGAGGGGCTCGCGACGGCGCTCGCCGACCTGCCGCCCGGGACGCGCGTGCTCTTCCCGCAGACCCTCGGCGGACGCGAGCACCTCCGCGACGTCCTCGTCGCGCAGGGCTGCCTCGTCGACGTCGTTCCGGTCTCGCAGACGCTTCCCGTACGCGACCTCGCGCCCTTGCCCGCCTTCGAGGCCGCGGCGTTCGCGAGCCCGTCCGCCCTGCGTGCCTTCTGCGCCCGCTGGGGAGCGGGCGCTCTCACGGGCGCGACGGTCGCGGTCATCGGACCGACGACGGCGGCGGCCGCGCTCGAGCTCGGCGTGCGCGTGGATGCCATGCCCGACGTGCCGAGCATGCCGGCGCTCGCGGCCGCGTTGGCGGCCCGGCGCGCGACACCCCCGCAGCCCCGCTGACGCGCCGGCGCCGCGCGTCGGGCCGACAGATCGGCTAGGCTCTCGCGATGGCCTTCCCCGACACGCGCCCCCGGCGGCTGCGCCGCACGCCCGCGCTGCGCCGCCTCGTGCGCGAGACGACGCTCGCGCCCGACAACTTCATCTTCCCGCTCTTCGTGTGCCCGGGCAAAGGTGTGCGCAACGAGATCTCGTCGCTGCCGGGCCAGTTCCACTTCTCCGTCGACATGCTCGCGCGCGAG
>DATKFB010000078.1:0-5809 GCA_035544435.1 Polyangia bacterium | reverse complement strand
GACTCGGCGGCGTCCTCCTCGGCGCAGACGTAGACGACGAGGCCGGCGCCGCCGCCGCCCGCGAGGCGCGCCGCGAGCGCGGCGCCGAGCGAGCCGCCCGCGCCATAGACCTCGACGACGCGCGCGCCCCCGTCGAGGTGGGCCGCGATCTCACGCAAGGCTTGTCCGGCGCCGCGCCGATCGGGCGCCGTGAGATGATCAAACGAGGGGAAGGTCGAGATGGGCGTCGTCATTGAACGCCGAGCCTATTTACCTCAAACTGCCGCGCATGGCTGGCGCCCCCGCGCTCTCGCTGGCGATGCTGGCCGGTGCCGTCGCCGCGACCGCGCCGCTGTCGGACCAGGACATGCGCGCCGCCACCGACCGGCTGCTCGTCGAGGTCGGCGCGGTGCGCCGCCTCCCGTCCCGCGGGACGCTCGAGCGCCGCCTCGAGACGCGCGCCGAGGCGCGGGCCCGCCGCGAAGCCGAGCGCGCGGCCGCGGCCGCCGATCCGGAGCAGGCCGCGCGGGTCCGCCTTTGGGAGCGCCTGGGGCTATTGCCCACGGCTACCGACGGAGCGCGCCTCGGCGGCGCGGCGCTCGACGCGGGTCCGGTGGCCTCTTACGATCCGCTCGGCCGCCGGCTCTTTGTCCCCGACTGGATCCCGCTCGCCGAGCAGCGGCCGGCGCTCGCTCACGCGCTCGCCCACGCGCTTGCCGACCAGCGCTTCGGCATCCGCGACCTGCTCGCGATCGATCTCGAGGGCCGCCATCATCTCGACGGGGACGCGGAGCGGGCGCGGGCCGCGCTCATCGAAGGCGACGCCGCTGTCGCGGCGCTCGAGCTCGACGATCCGGCGGGCGCGCTCACGTCCGGCCATGCCTTGCCGGCCTTCGCGACGTCGATCGCCAGGGCGCCGGGCGCGTCCAACGTCCCGGCCTGGCTGCGCGAGAGCGCGAGCTTCGCTCACGCCGACGGGATGGCCTTCGTGGCGCGTGTGCGCGCCCGTCAAACCTGGAGTGCGGTCGACGCCATCTGGGCCGACCCACCGCAGTCCTCCGAGCAGATTCTCCACCCCGAGAAGTACGCCGCGCACGAGCGGCCAGTCTCACTCCCGGCGCAGAAGCTGCGCGCGCTCGGCGGCGCGTGGCGCGAGGCGGCGAGCGACGTGCTCGGCGAGCTCGGCGCGCGCTGCTGGCTCGCCGCGGCCGTGCCGTCGAACATCGCCGAACGCGCGGCCGCCGGGTGGGGCGGCGATCGCGCCGTGCTCTACGTCGCGACCGCGGCGCCCGCGCCGGACGCCGCCGCTCCCCCTCCGCCGTTCGCCGTCTGGTCCACGGCCTGGGACGACGTCACGGACGCTGAGGACTTCGCGCGCGCGGCCGCCGCCGCGCTGGCGGCGCTCGGCGCGGCCGCGGCGCCCGGCGAGGATCCTCATCGCGTCGTCGTGCGCGGCGCCGCGGGCGTGTTCGCCCTCGTCTGGCGCGGCCTCGCCGTCGACCTGCTCGTGGGCGCGCCCGAGTCGGCCTTGGCCGCGCTCGACGAGCTCGCGGCGCGCGCCCCCCCCAAGCCTCCACCGCGCCGAGCGCCCGCCGCGCCCGCCGCGCCCCGTCCCGTGCGCCGTGGCAAGGGAGGCGTTCTTTGAGGCTCTAGCGTTCGAGCCAGCGCCCGACGGCGCGCAGCTCGGCCAGGTTGTCGACGTCGTGGTCGAGCAGCGGCACCTCGGTCACGGGGATGCCGGGCGCGCTCGAGGCCAGACGCGCGAGCTCGCGCCGTTCGGACGCATGCAGCGCCTCGGCCTCGCGTGCGAGCGTGGCGAGGCGCGCCGCGACGTCTTCGAGCGTCGCGTCCGGGATACCACGCGTCTCGGGCCGCGCCCGGAGCGCCGCGCCGAGCGCCACCGCGTCGTCGAGCCCGGGCGCCTCGTGCACGCGGTTCGCGACGAACCCGCCGAGCGGGATGGCGGCCTGCCGCAGGCGGCTGTGGAAGTACATCGCCTCGTCGACCGCGGCCACCTCGGGCGCGAGCACGAGCAGGAACGCGACGTCGGGGCCGCGCAGCAACCGATCGATCTCGGCGGCGCGCGCGAGGAAACCCGCGAGCACGACCTGGAAGTCCACGAGGAACGCGCCGATGTCGTCGAGGACCTGGCTGCCCACGAACTTGCCGAGTCGCCGCAGTACGAGCGCGCCGCCCGCGCGCAGGCGCTGTAGCGAGAAGCGCCCGCCCGAATCGGGAGGCCGCATGAGCCACTGCAGCGCCGGGCTCGAAACGGCGGCCTCGATGCGCTTGGGCGCGTCGAGAAAGTCGAGAGCGTTCGCCGTGGGCGGCGTGTCGAGCACGATGAGATCGTACCCGCCGTGCGTCGCGAGCTCGTAGAGCGCCAGCGTCGCCGCGTACTCCTGCGAGCCCGTGAGCGACGTCGTGATCTCGCGGTAGATCGGGTTCGCGAAGATACGGGCGCGCGTCGCGGCGTCCGGCACCTGCTGCTGGACGAGCGCCGCGAAGGCGCGCGCCGTGTCGAGCCGCACGGCGAAGTAACGACCCTCGCCTTCGATGCCCAGCGCGCGACAGGCCTCGGGAGGCACGGCGCGCGCCTCGGGGCCGAGCGCGCCCACGCCCAGCGCGTCGGCGAGCCGCGGCGCGGGGTCGATGGTGCAGACGAGCGTGCGTCGGCCGAGCCGCGCCGCGAGCGCGCCCAGGGCGGCCGCCGTCGTCGTCTTGCCGACGCCGCCCGGGCCCACGCACACGAGGACCTTCTTCTCGCGCGCGAGCTCGGCGACGCGGGTCACCTCTCGAGCCCTCAACCGACCTTGACCAGCACAGCGGTGATGTTGTCGGGGCCGCCCGCCTCGTTGGCGGCGTCGATGAGCAGCTGACAGGCCGCCTCGATGTCGGCCGTCGATCGCACGATGCGCTTCATCTCCTCGTCGGGCACCGACCCCCACAGGCCGTCGCTGCACACGAGGTACATGTCGCCCGGCTCGAGCGGCTCGACGAGCATCGTGGGCTCGAGGTCGCCCTTGCTGCCGAGGCTGCGCGTCACGACGTTGCGGTGCGCGAAGGCCGCGATCTCGGAATCGGTCATCTCGGGGCGCGCCGCGATCATCTCCTCGATGATCGAATGATCGCGCGTGAGGCGCGTGATCTCGTCACCGCGCAGACGATACGCGCGGCTGTCGCCGGCGTGCGCGATCGTGAGCTGCGCGTCGCCCACGGCCACGGCGACGATCGTCGTGCCCATGCGGCTCTTGGCGCGATCCTGCTTGGCGGCCGCGCGGATGCGGTCGTTGGCGACCTTGATGCCGACGCGCAACAGGTTCGCGCCCAACGAAAGCTCGGGGTCCACGGCGTGTGGCCAGGGTTGGCGCGGATCGGCGTGGTAGCTGCGGAAGAACGTCTCGAGCGCGTCGATGGCCATGACGCTCGCGACCTCGCCCGAGTTGTGGCCGCCCATGCCGTCGGCCACGATGAACAGGCGCGCGTCGACGAAGCTCCCGAAGGCGTCCTCGTTGTGCTCGCGCTGGCGGCCCGAGTGCGAGAAGCCGCAAGCCGTGAGCGGCAGCGTCTTGGCGGGACTGGGCGCGGGCGACGCAGGCATCGGACACTCCAAGGTCGCAAGAAGGCTGGCGTCGGAGCAAGCACTTTCAAGGGCCTTCGCGTGGCGCGGTCCTCGCACCTTCCCCTGCACCGGCCCCCATCGAGGCGCGGTCACCCAGGCGCGGTCACGCGCGCGTAACGGCCGTGTGCCAGCGGGCGAGCATCTCCTCGCGCGCGGCGGCGGGCAGGCTCGGATTGAAGATTCGCACGCGCGCCGTGTTGCTCGTGCGATCGGTGCGCGGCAACCCCACGCCGCGGGCCGCGAGCTTGGCGGCGCCGAGCGCCGTCGACTCGACCATCTCGGGGCGGAAGATCTGCAGACCCGACAGATCCGCCTGGAGCTGCATGAGCAAGTCGTTGGCGGAGGCGCCGCCGTCGACGCGCAGGCCGGTGATGGGGTGCCCCGCGTCGGCCTGCATGGCGCGCAGGAGGTCGACATTTTGCATCGCGATGGCCTCGAGCGCGGCGCGCGCGAGGTGCGCCTTGGTCGTGCCGCGCGTGACGCCGCTGATGAGCCCGCGCGCGTCGGGCCGCCAGTGCGGCGCGCCAAGGCCGGCCAGCGCGGGGACGATCGAGACGCCGCCGCTGTCGGGCACGGACCGCGCGAGCGCCTCGACGTCGGCCGCCTTCGCGATGATGCCGAGCCCGTCGCGCAGCCACTGGACGAGGGCGCCCGCGACGAAGGCGCTGCCCTCGAGGGCGTAGGCGGTGCGCGCTCTCGGCCCGGTGCTGTTGCCGGTCGACGCGGCGGCGACGTCCTCGGAGAGCGTCCACGCCACGGTCGTCAGGAGCCCGCGCTGCGACGGCGTCGGCCGCGCGCCCACGTTCATGAGCAGGAAGGCGCCCGTGCCGAAGGTGCACTTCGCGTCCCCCGTGTCGACGCAGTCCTGGCCGAACAGCGCCGCCTGTTGGTCGCCCGCGACGCCGGCGATGGGGACACCGTCGGGCAGCCCCGGCACGCCGCGCGTCTCGGCGAAGCGGCCCGCCGACGGCCGCACCTCGGGGAGGATCTGCGTCGGCACGTCGAAGATCTCACAGAGGTCGTCGGAGAAGCGCATCGTCTCGAGGTCGAACAGCAGCGTGCGCGACGCGTTCGTGACGTCGGTGGCGTGCACGCGCTCGCCCGAAAGTCGCCACACGAGGAACGAGTCGACCGTGCCGAACGCGATCTCGCCGGCCTCGGCGCGCTCGCGCAGCCCCTGCACGTTTTCGAGCAGCCACTTGATCTTCGTCGCGGAGAAGTACGGGTCGAGGACGAGCCCCGTGCGCCGCCGCACGAAGTCCTCGTGCCCCGCGGCCTTGAGCTCGGCGCACTGGGGCGCCGTGCGGCGGTCCTGCCAGACGATGGCGTTCGCGACGGGCCGCCCGCTCCTGCGCTCCCAGAGCAGCGTCGTCTCGCGCTGGTTGGTGATGCCGATGGCCGCGAGCCGCTCGGCGTCCCCGGGCGCGAGGGCGTCGCCGATCGCGCCGGTCACCGAGGCCCAGATGGCCTCGGGGTCGTGCTCGACCTCGCCGGGACGGGGATAGATCTGCGGGACCTCGCGGTACCCGCGCGCCCGCACCGTGAGCTTCTGATCGACGACGAGCACCGTCGTGCCAGTCGTCCCTTGATCGATGGCCAGGATGAGATCTTTCACGCGGGCGGCGAGGTTAGCACCGTTTGCGGAGTCGGCGAGATGACGCCAATGCCCCATCTCACCGACGCGGAACCCAGCCCCATAGGCACGCCTGAAGATCGAGCGGATACTGGGAGATAGGGAGGCACTCCAATTGAGTCAGGAATTCCGGTTGCTCCTGCTGGCCGCGGCCGGGATCAGCACGGCCTGTCAATCCAATCAGCCCCTTTCTGGCGACGGCACTCCGGTCCCGTCACCCATGGTCGCGAGCAATGGCGCCGCGACTCCCACAGATGGTCGCACGAGCGCGATTCCGGCAGGACGCACCTGCGAAACGGCCGCCGACTGCAACTGGTGGCAAGAGCCCGACTCCTTCCGGGAGTGCTGCAGCGGCGAGTGTGCGAACGCGAGGGGTGACGTGGAAAACTGCGGTGGCTGCGGCCGTCGCTGCGCCGCCGCCGAGATGTGCGCGGCCGGCTCGTGCGTCTCCGCGGCGGACGTCTGTGGGTCGGTCACCTGCGACGCTGGTCTCATCTGTTGCGGCGGAGCGTGTGTGCGCCCCTCCGTCGACATTGGCAATTGCGGGGGGTGTGGCGTCGCCTGCCGGTTCGATG
>DATKFB010000077.1:0-2570 GCA_035544435.1 Polyangia bacterium | reverse complement strand
CGAGACCGCGCAGACGGTGGTCGGCGTCGGCCTCGCGGCGGCCTTGCTCGTCCGATTCGTGGGAGGCGCCGCGGGCGCGAACGGCGCCGGCGAGGCCGACCCGGGCTCGGTCCTGCTCGTCGTCTACTGGTCGCTTGCGCTTCCGGCGCTCGGCCAAGAGATCGCCGCCATCGCGCAGCAATTGCCGTCTCAGCGCAACGTCACGCTTCGCCTCGTCGAGCCGCTCGGCGCGCCCGAGGACGACGCGCCCGGAGACGTGGCACGCGCGGCGGCTGACCACGCCGTCGCGGTCGCCCGCGAGGCGAGCACGGGCGCGAGCGCCCACGCGGCGCGCGTCGAGCTCCGCGACGTCGTTGTGCAGGCGGGCGGTCACACGATCCTCACCGCCCCGGCGCTCGACGTCGCGCCGGGCGAGCACGTCGCCGTCGTCGGTCCCTCGGGCGCGGGAAAGTCCAGCCTCGTGGGTCTCCTGCTCGGGTGGCACCGCAGCGCCTCGGGCTCGGTCCGCGTCGACGGCTCGGCGCTCGAGGGCCAGGCGCTCGAGCGCCTGCGTCGCGAGACGGTTTGGGTCGATCCCACAGTGTATCTGTGGAACCGCTCGCTGCACGAGAACCTCGCGTACGGGCTGGCTGCGGCGCCGCCGTCGCTCGAGGCCGCCATCGCGGAGGCCGAGCTCGCGGGCGTCGTCGAGCGCCTGCCGCGCGGGGCCGAGTCACCGCTCGGCGAGGCCGGCGCGTTGCTTTCGGGCGGCGAGGGGCAGCGCGTGCGCTTCGGCCGCGGCGTCGCGCGCCCGGGCCCGCGGCTCGTCATCCTCGACGAGCCCTTCCGCGGCCTGTCGCGTGACCAGCGGCGCCTCCTGCTGGCGCGCGCTCGGGCGCGTTGGGCGAGCGCGACGCTGCTCTGCGTGACCCACGACATCGAGGAGACGCTCCCGTTCGCGCGCGTCCTCGTCGTCGCCGACGGGCGGATCGTCGAGGACGCCGCGCCCGCGGTGCTCGCGGCGCGCGCCGGCTCTCGTTACGCGCAGCTGCTCGAGGCGGAGCGCCGCGTGCGCCACGCGGCGTGGTCACGCGCCGGCGCCGTGCCCTGGCGGCGCCTGCGGATGGAGGGCGGTCGCCTCGCCGACGCGCCGGAGACGGCTCCTTGACGGCGAGCGCCGCGTCCCTGCCCGCCGACGAGCGCGCGCTGCTCTGGCCGCTCGCGCGCAGAGACGAGGCCGCGGCCGCGCTCGCGCGCGGAGCTGGCATCGCGCGCCCCGCGCCTCCCGCGTGGTTCCAGCTCTCGCACGAGGATCTCGCTGCGGCGGGCGCTCCGTCGTCGCGCGCGCGCGGGAGCGCGCCGGCCCTCTTCCACGTCGAGGCGCGCGATGCCGCGAGCGGCGGCGCGCCGGCCGGTTTGCTTGCGGTCGTCGCTCACGACGGCGCCTCGGCGCGCGTGCTCGGCCCCGACGGCGCCACGGCGCGCCTTTCCACGCAGGCCGTCGCGCGCCTGCTGTGCGCGGCGGCCGACGCGCGCGTCTCGTCGGGCATCGACGGCGTCGTCGTGCGCGGCGGGCTCGCAACCGAACGTGCCGCCCCCGTGCGCGCCGCGCTCGTGGCGGCCGCCCTCGCGGGTGAGCCCGTCGTCGAGGGGTGGCGCGTGCGGGCGCGCCCCGGTTCCTTCGGCGCGGCGCTGCGCGAGGCCGGTGTCTCGCGGCGCCTGGTGCTCACGGCGCTGGCCTACGGCGCGGAGCTCGCGTTGCTCGTCGTCGCGTGGTGGATGGTGGGCGCGCGCACGGCGGCCGGTCGCGCCGGTCCTGGTGCCGTCGTGGGGTGGCTCGGCGTGCTCGCGGCGTTCGTCGCGGCGCGCGCGGCCGCGGGGTGGGCGGCGGGGCGGCTCGCCGTCGACGGCGGCCAGCTCCTGCGCGCGCGCCTCATGGACGGGCTGCTCGCGCTCGACAGCGAGCCGCTGCGCGCCGAGGGCATCGGCCAGCTCCTCGGGCGCGTCATGGAGATCGAGGCCGTCGAGTCGCTCGCGCTCGGCGGGGGCCTCCTCGCCGTCGCGGGCCTCTTCGAGCTCACCACGGGCGCGGTCATCGTTTCCCTGGGCGCGCGCGGGCCCTCCGAGCTGGCCTTCCTCTCGTTGTTGCTGCTGCTCGCCGGCCTCCTGGCGGCGCGCCTCTGGCGCGCGCTCGGTCGCTGGTCGGCGCTGCGGCTTGCGCTCACGCACGATCTAGTGGAACGCATGGTCGGTCACCGGACGCTCGTCGCGCAGCAACAGCTCGAGCTGCGCCACGCCGGCGAAGATCGCGCGCTCGCCGAGTACGAGGTCGCCGGGCGCGCCCTCGATCGCGCGGCCGCGGCGCTCGGCGTGCTCGTGCCCCGGGGGTGGGTCCTCGTCGGCGTCGTGACGCTCGTGCCCGCCCTGGCCGCGTCCGGCGTCGGCGCGGGCTCGGTGGCGACGACTCTAGGCGGCGTCCTCTTCGTCTACGGCGCCCTCCGCAAGCTGACGCAGGCCTTCCCGTCGCTCGCGATCGCGGCCGTGGCGTGGCGCCAGGTGGCACCCCTCTTCGCGGCCACCGCCGAAACCAC
>DATKFB010000076.1:0-2131 GCA_035544435.1 Polyangia bacterium | reverse complement strand
CAACCTGCCGCCCCCCGCGAGGCCAGCGTGAACGCCGGACGGGCCATCCGCATCCTCATGGTCGAGGACAGCTCCGACGACGAGGAGCTCGTCCTCGCCGAGGTGCGACGCGGCGGATACGCCGTCGTTCACGAACGGGTCGAATCGGCGGACGACATGCGTGCGGCCCTGGCGCGCGCGCCGTGGGACATCGTGCTCTCGGACTTCGTCATGCCGACGTTCAGCGGCCCGGCGGCGCTCGAGCTCCTGCGCGAGGGCGGCTTCGACACGCCGTTCATCATCGTGTCGGGCACCGTGGGCGAGGAGACGGCCGTCGCGGCCATGCGCAGCGGTGCGAGCGACTACGTGCTCAAGGGGAGCCTGGCCCGCCTCTGCCCCGCGATCGAGCGCGAGCTACGCGAGGCCGAGCGCCGCGTCGAGCAGCGCAAGATGCAAGAGCAGCTGCTCATCTCTGATCGAATGGCGTCCGTCGGCACGCTCGCGGCGGGCGTCGCCCACGAGATCAACAACCCGCTGGCCGCGATCTGCGCCAACCTCGAGCTCATGTCGAAGACCGTGGGCGACCTCGCGGCCGAGCCCGGCATGGACCAGCGGCTCGCCGAGGTCGTCGACGAGCTGCGTGACGCGCGCGACGGCGCCGAGCGCGTGCGACAGATCATCCGCGACCTGAAGATCTTCTCGCGCGCGCCCGACGAGGAGCGCCGCGGCCCTGTCGAGGTGCAGCGCGTGCTCGAGTCCTCTTTGCGCATGGCCTGGAACGAGATCCGGCACCGCGCGCGGCTCATCAAGGACTACGGCCCGGTGCCGCCCGTCGAGGCCAACGAGGCGCGCCTCGGCCAGGTCTTCCTCAACCTGATCGTCAACGCCGCCCAAGCTATCCCTGAGGGCGACGCCGAGCATAACGCGGTCCGGGTCGTCACGAGGGTCGACGCCGGCGGGCGCATCTCGGTCGCGGTGAGCGACACGGGCATGGGCATCGCGCCCGAGAATCTCTCGCGCATCTTCGACGCCTTCTTCACGACGAAGGCCATCGGCGTGGGCACGGGTCTCGGCTTGTCGATCTGTCACCGCATCGTGCGCGGCCTGGGCGGCGAGATCGAGGTCGAGAGCGAGCGCGGCAAGGGCACGACGTTCCGCGTACTCCTGCCGCCGTCGAGCGCCGAGACGGCGACTCCGCTCGCGCCCCTGCGCGTCTCCGCGGCCGCGCGCCGCGGCCGGGTCCTCATCGTCGACGACGAGGTGCTGTTCGCGAAGGCCATCGCGCGCTCGATCGCACAGGAGCACGACGTCTCGCTCGCGGCCAGCGCGGACGACGCGCTCACGCGCCTGCGCGACGGTCAGCGCTTCGACGTCATCATATGCGACCTCATGATGCCGCAGATGACGGGCATGGACCTGCACGCGGAGCTCGCGCGCCTCGCCCCCGAGCAGGCCGCCCGCATCGTCTTCGTCACGGGCGGCGCCTTCACGGCGGGCGCGCGCGCCTTCCTCGACGCCGTGCCGAACCAGCGCATCGAGAAGCCCTTCGAGGCCCAGCAGCTGCGCGCCGTGCTCAACGATCGGATCCGCTGATTCGCACGCGCGCCGAACGCGAAGCGCAGTCTGGGTGGATCTCGTACACGCTCTCGCACTCGGAGCGGTACCGCGACGGGAGCTGGGCGCCCTACGACTTCGATCGAACCCACCTCTTCAACCTCGTCGCCGGGATGCCGCTGCGCCGCAACTGGGATCTGAGCGTCCGCCTGCAATACCAGAGCGGCCGGCCCACGACGACGACCGCCGGGTGTAACGCCGCCTATCGCACCGGCTACTTCCGCTTTGACTTTCGCGTCGACAAGCGGGCCGTCTGGAAAAAGTGGCTGCTCGACTTCTAGGTCGACGTCACGAACGCCGCGCTCTTCCCGGAGGAGATCGAGCCCCGCACTGTCATCCGCTAGCGCGGTGGTCAGGTCGATCGATCGAGAGGTATGGGTGTAACTCTCATCCTGATGGTTCAACGACGCGACCGTCTTGAGGCGAGGTCGATGATGTTTTCGGGTAGGCGCACGGCGTGGACGTAGGTGCCGGCGATGAGGCGCCAGGCACGATCGAAGCGGCCGCTCTGCTCGAGGGCACGGAGGGTGAGGATTGC
>DATKFB010000075.1:0-6383 GCA_035544435.1 Polyangia bacterium | reverse complement strand
CGTAGTAGGCCGCCGTCTCTTCTTCGAGCCGATTCAGCCGCTCGCGGTGCGAGACCTGCGCGAGCCAGCGCTCCAGGGCCGCGCTGCGCGTGACGTGGTTCGCCGCCGCGTAGCGGTCGACGTTCGCGAGCAGGGCGGCGTCGATGCTGATGCTGATCTTCACCTTCCGAACGGTCATACCCATCATCCTACTATCGGTCGTACCGGAGGGGAGTTGCGTCGGTCGCATCCGACCGATCTTGCCGATTTGGCAATCGGGCCCGACCGAGTTATCTAAGACTTCGCTTCATGAAGAAACCGTTGTCCGAGGGCGAGCACGCCGCGCGGGCCGCCACCGGCACGCTCTCCGTCTCCGAGATTTACAAGGGGCGCAGCGTCTTCATCCTAGGCAGCACCGGGTTCGTGGGGAAGGTGCTGCTCGGGATGCTGCTCGACCGCTTCCCGCAGGTCCGGCGCGCGTACGTCATGGTGCGGCGCGGGTCGGGCACCGACGCCGAGTCGCGCTTCTGGAACAGCGTCGTGACGTCGCCCGTCTTCAATCCGCTGCGTGACAAGCATGGCGGGCCGGAGGGGCTCCGCGCCTTCCTCGAGAAGAAGGTGGTCGTCGTCGACGGTGACATCACCGAGCCGAACCTGGGCCTCAGCGAGGAGGCGGTCGAGCGTGTCGCCAAGGACATCGACGTGCTCATCAACTCGTCCGGGCGCGTGACGTTCAACCCGCCGCTCGAGTCGGCGCTGCGCACGAACGTCGAGGGCACGAAGAACGTCATCGCCTTCGCGAAGCGCATGCGGCGTCCGGCGCTCATCCACACGAGCACCTGCTTCGTCGCGGGCAACCGCTCGGGGGAAGTGTGGGAGGACGAGGAGCTCGACGGGTACTTCCCGCGCCGCAAGGAGCTGACGGGCACGCGGTTCTCCGTCGAACAGGAGGTGGCGGACAACGCCCAGGGCGCCGCGCGCATCCGGCAGCTCGCAGACGACGCGCAGGTCCTCGCCAAGCTGAGGCAGGACGCGCGTGAGCGCCTGCGCGACGAGAACCGCGACCCCGACGACGAGGGCGCGCTCAAGCTGGCCGTCGCCCGCGCGCGCAAGGAATGGATCCGCGAGCAGATGACCCAGCAGGGCATCGAGCGCGCCGCCGCCTGGGGTTGGCCCAACATCTACACGTACACGAAGAGCATGGGCGACCAGCTCGTGGCCCGCGAGACCGGCATCGTGCGCTCGATCGTGCGGCCCGCGATCGTCGAGAGCGCGGTGGCCTATCCGTTCCCGGGCTGGAACGAGGGCTTCACGACCTCGGCGCCGCTCGTCTATCTCGCGCTCAAGGGGCAGAACGTCCTGCCGGTCTCGAACAAGCTCATCCTCGACGTCGTGCCGGTCGATCACGTGTGCGCCGGCATGCTCATGGCGGCGGCGCAGGCGTGCGTCGAGCAGCCGGCGCTCGTGTTCCAGCTTTCGAGCGGCGATCTCAACCCGCTGCACATGGATCGCGTCGTCACGCTCACGGGCCTTTACAAGCGCAAGCGGTTCCAAGACAAGGAGACGGGCAACAAGCTCCTGAACGATCTCGTGGCGCGCATGGAGTTCCGGCCCGTGTCGGAGGAGGCTTACGAGAAGCGCTCGATCCCCATGGTGAACAAGGTGGCGCGTCGGGCCTCGGAGGCGCTCGGGCGTCTCCGCCCGCGCTGGGGCGCGGGCCGCTTCACCGAGGTCGTCGACCGGTTCAAGAAGGGTCTCGACGAGGTCGAGCGCGTCACGGCGGAGGCTGCCAAGAACATCGAGCTCTTCCGGCCGTTCATCTTCGAGAACCAATACATCCTGCGCGCCGACAACGCGCGCGCCCTCTTCGCGCGCCTGCCGCCCGAGGACCAGAAGCTCCTGCCCTGGGGGCCCGAGCACCTCGACTGGTTCGACTACTGGATGAACATCCACTTCCCGGGCCTACAGCGGTGGGTGCTCCCCGAGCTCGACCAGACCTACGCGCCCAAGCCCAAGCAGGTCTACAGCTACCACGACCTGCTCGAGCTCTTCGACACGACGACGAAGCTGCACGCGACGCGCACGGCGCTGCGCATCGAGCGCGGCAAGCGCGAGGAGATCTACAGCTACGCCGACCTGCAGGAGCTCGCCTCGCGCATCGGCGTCTTCCTCCTCGGCCAGGAGCTCGCCGCCGGAGGCCGCGTCATGCTCGTCGCGAAGAACGGCCCGGAGTGGTCGATGGCCTTCTTCGGCGTCCTCAAGGCGGGCGCTGTCGCCGTGCCCTTGGGGCACGAGTCGACCGTCGCCGAGATCGTGAACGTCGCGCGGGCATCGAGCGCCGCGGGCATCCTCATCGGCGACGACCTGCTGGACAAGCGCGCGGGCCTGCAGCGCGCCCTCGACGAGGCGGGCCTCCCGACGAAGCTGTGGCCCTTCTCGCGCGCCTTCGAGCTGCCCGACCTCGCCGTCGAGCGGGAGCGCCTGCCGCTGCTCCACCGGAAGCACAACCCGGACACTCTCGCGTCGCTGATCTTCACCTCGGGCACGACGGGGAAGCCCAAGGGCGTCATGCTCACGCACCGGAACTTCACCTTCATGGTGGCGGAGCTCTCGAAGATCTTCGAGTTCGGCGTCAACGACGGCATGCTGTCCGTGCTGCCGCTCTATCACGCCTTCGAGTTCGCGACGGGCCTGCTCGTGCCGCTCGCGCACGGCGCGCAGATCACCTATCTCACCGAGCTCACGGGCGAAGCCATCGGCAGCGCGCTCAAGAAGGGACGCGTCACCGCCATCGTGGGCGTGCCGGCGTTGTGGGAGCTCATGCGGCGACGTCTCATGCAGCGCTTCTCCGAGAAGGCGCCCATGCTCGAGACCTTCATGAAGGGCCTCATGGCGGCGAACTACGAGCTGCGCACGCGCACGAAGATTGATCTGGGCGTGCTCGTGTTCCTGCCGATCCATGAGGGCTTCGGCGGGCGCATCCGCTATCTGATCTCGGGCGGCTCGGCGCTGCCGCCCGATGTCCTCAAGGCCTTCCACGGCCTCGGATTCAACTTCTTCGAGGGCTACGGCCTGACCGAGACAGCGCCCGTGCTCACCGTGACCTCGCCAAAGGACAATCCCATCGTCGGTTCGGTGGGGAAGCCCCTTCAGGGCATCGAGGTCAAGATCGCCGAGGTCGATGCGACGACGGGCGTGGGCGAGGTCGTCGCGCGCGGCCGCAACATCATGGCGGGCTATTGGGAAGACGAGGCTGCCACGGGTGCCGCCATCAAGGACGGTTGGTTCCACACGGGCGATCTCGGCCGCTTCGACGACGAAGGCAACCTTTACATCGTCGGGCGCTCGAAGGAGATCATCGTCGACACCAATGGTAAGAACGTCTACCCCGACGAGATCGAGGATCTCTACCGCGACTCCCCGTTCGTCAAGGACCTCTCCGTCGTCGGGTTGCCGGATGACACGGGCGAGCAGGTGGCCTGCGCCGTCGTCGCCAACTACGAGCACGACGCGATGCTCGCGCGCGCCGAGGTCCTCGCGCGCATCGAGGAGCACTTCCGCAAGGTCTCGGCCGACCTGCCCTTCTGGAAGCGCGTCAAGGTCATGCAGGTCTGGGAGGGGGACGATCTGCCGCGCACGGCCAAGCGCAGCATCAAACGCCGCGAGGTCGTCGCGGGCCTGCAGAGCGCGCGCAAGAAGGCCGAGGAGAGCTCGGGCGCGCTCGTCGCCGCCGTGCGCCCCGACGAGACGTCGGTCGGCTGGCTGCTCGAGACGCTCGCCACGGTCTCGGGGCGCCGCCGCGCCGACGTCGCGCTCGGCAGCCGGTTCGACCAGCTGGGCTTCGACAGCCTCATGTACGCCGAGCTCGCGAGCGCGCTCGAGGCCGCCAGCGTCGCGCTGCCCGAGGCCGTCGACATCACGACGCTCACGACGGTGGCGGACCTCCACGAGCTGCTCGCGCGCGGTCACCTCGTCGGGGGACGCGGGCGCGCGGCCGAAGCTGGCCCCAGCGTCGACGACGGCGAGCTGCGCGTGCCGGGCCTCGTCGCGCGCGCGGGCAAGCGCGGGCTCGCGCTCGCGCAGCAGCTCCTCTACAAGGGCGCGCTCGACACCAAGATCCAGGGCGCGAACCACGTCCCGCGGCATACGAACTTCATCGTCGCGTCGAATCACGCGTCGCACCTCGACATGGGCGCCATCAAGGTCGCGCTCGGCGACGCCGGTCGGGACCTGACGTCGCTCGCCGCGGCCGACTACTTCTTCCGGAACAAATACCGCCGCGCCTTCTTCACGCACTTCACGAACCTCGTGCCCATGGAGCGCTCCGGTTCGATCCGCAAGTCCATGGACATGGCGGAGCAGGTGCTGCGCGGCGGGCGCAGCATGGTGGTGTTCCCCGAGGGCACGCGCTCGATGTCGGGCGAGATGACGAGCTTCCTGCCCAGCCTCGGCTACCTCGCGCTCCGGGCCGGCGTGGGCATCCTGCCCGCGCACATCTCCGGCGCCTACGAGGCGCTGCCGAAAGGGGCGGCCGTGCCGCGCGCGCGCGCGCTGGGCGTGTCCTTCGGGCCGTTCCTCTCGCAGGAGTGGCTCGAGGCGCTCACGAAAGGGCTCTCGGCGCAGGAGGCTTGGCGGCTCGTGGCGGCCTTCACGCAGCGGGTCGTCGAGAACCTGCGCGATGGCGTCGCGACGCCGCTCGACGCCGAGACCGCGCGCGCCGCCTGGAATGGCGAGGCGCAAACGCTCGGCGTGGTGGGGGCGCGCGTTCCCGCGCGTCGTCGCGTCTTGAGGTCCATCTCGTGAAGACGCTCGTCACGGGGGGCACGGGGTTTCTCGGCTCGCACCTCGTGAGCGGCCTCGCGCGCTCGTCACGGGGAGGCGCGCGTGACATCCGCGTCCTCGTGCAGAGGGCGCCGCCCGCGTGGCTGCGCGACCTCGGCGTCGAGATCTGCTCTGGCACTGTGATGCGCCCCGAGGACGTCGGGCGCGCGCTCGACGGCGCCCAGCGCGTCTACCACCTCGCGGGCATGGTCTCGCACAAGCCCAGCGACGGACATCGCATGTACGCCGTGCACGTCGATGGCACGCGCATCCTGTGCGAAGCCGCCGTGCGCGCGGGCGTCGAGCGCATAGTCATGTCGTCGACGAGCGGCACGATCGCCGCGTCGACGCGCGCCGACGACCGGCCCGACGAAGGCTCGACGGCGCCCCTCGAGGTCATCGCGCGTTGGCCTTACTACACGAGCAAGCTCTATCAAGAAGAGACGGCGCGCCGCGTGTGCGGTGGCCGCGTCGAGCTCGTGACCGTCAACCCGAGTTTGCTGCTCGGGCCGGGCGACGATCGCCTGAGCTCGACCCGCCCCGTGCTGCAGTTCCTCGCGCGCGAGATCCTCATGACACCGCCGGGCGGCCTCAACTTCGTCGACGCCCGCGACGTCGCGGCCCTGCTGCCCGTCGTCATGGACCGCGGCACGCCCGGCGAGCGCTACCTCGTGGGCGGGTACAACTGGACCTTCGAGGAGTTCTTCGGGCGGCTCGAGCGACTCACGAAGGTGGCGGCGCCGCGCCTGAAGTCGCGCGGCCCCTTGCCGCTGCTCGCGACCCGCGCCCAGGCGGCGCTCTACCGGCACTGGGGGCGCCGCGTGCCGGTCGAACCGCAGAGCGTCGAGATGGCGGAGCACTTCTGGTACTTCGACTCAGGCAAGGCCGCGCGCGAGCTCGGCTTCGAACCGCGCGACGCGACGGACACGCTCTTCGACACCGTGAAGTATATCCGCCAGCACCTGCTTTCGAGCGACGCGTTTGCGGTGGGCGCTCGCTCCGCTACGCCTCGCATGGGGGCGTAACGGTGTGGGCGCTCGCTCCGCTACGCCTCGCATCGGGCCATGCTCGCGTCAGCGACCGCGCGGCTTCGGCGCCGGGTTCGCTCGGGCGCATCTGGCCGCTTGGCCGCTCGCCGCCGGCACGCGGTCTCCGCTTGGGGCGATCTCTGCGGCCAGAGCTTTCGTCGACGCGTGGCATCGGTCCGTCCTGAATCGACGGAGACCGCGCGCCATCGGCGAGCTCTCCCCCGGAGAGCAGGACCGATGCCACGGGCTGGCGAATGGAACCAAGCAGCCCGCGGCCTTTCAATCGTGTCCGGGCGATCGTCCCGCGCGGTAGCTGACGCGAGCGTGGTCCGATGCGAGGCGAAGCCGAGCGAGCGCGAGCGCGGGCGCGTCACACCCGCACGCGGAGCGCGCCCGGGAGGATCTCGAACGTTGCCGGGAGCCGCCCCGGGGTCTCGCCGTCGAGCTCGATGGGCACGAGGGCGTCGGCCTCGACCGGCGCGGCGACGAGCTTGCGCGCCGTCGCCGCGGTCACCGCCTCGAGGTCGAGGTGGGTGCCGTCGTAGAGGCGGCTCA
>DATKFB010000074.1:0-5403 GCA_035544435.1 Polyangia bacterium | reverse complement strand
GCCGCGGTCTTCCTCGACGATCCGACGCCGTTCGCTTCGTCCGGGCCGCCGCAGTTCCCGCACCTCGCGCTGCTCGTGTCGGGCGGCCACACGGCGCTCATTCGGGTCGACGGGCCCGGCGCGACGCGTCTGCTCGGGTCGACGCGCGACGACGCAGCGGGCGAGGCCTTCGACAAGGTCGGCAAGATGTTGGGCCTCGGCTATCCGGGCGGCGTCGTCGTCGACAAGCTCGCCGCGAACGGGAACGCGCGCGCGCACGCGCTGCCGCGGGCGCTCCCTGGGCGCGACGATCTCGACTTCAGCTTCTCGGGGCTCAAGACGGCTGTGTCCACGATGCTCGGGGGACGGGCGACGCCCGAGGGCGAGGCCCTCGCCGATCTGTGCGCGAGCTTTCAGGCCGCGGTCGTCGACGTGCTCGTGCGCAAGTCGCGTCGCGCGCTCGCGCGCGAGGCGCTCGGCGACCTCGTCGTCTGCGGCGGCGTCGCCGCCAACCGCGGGCTCCGCGCCGGCCTCGCGGCGGCCGCCGCCGAGGACGGTTTCCGTCTCTACGTCCCGCCGCCGAAGCGCTGCACCGACAACGCGGCCATGATCGCGGCGGCCGGCACGTTGCTCCTCGAGCGGGGCGTGCGCGCGCCGCTCGACCTCGGCGTCGATCCCGGCCTGCCCCTGTGAGAGCGCCGCGACGTTCATGAAGACGGACGATCCGCGGCGCGTGCTCGCGCGCCATGATCTGCGCGCCAAGAAGTCGTGGGGGCAGAACTTCCTCCACGATCGCTCGGTGCACGCGCGCATCGTTGCGGCCGCGGCCTGCGGGGCGGACGACGTCGTCGTCGAGATCGGCGCGGGGCTGGGGACGCTCACGGCGGCCCTCGCGTCGGCCGAGCCGGCGCCGGCGCGCGTGATCGCGCTCGTGCGCGACGCCGACATGCTGCGCGTGCTCGCGGCGGAGCTCGCGGGCGAGCCGCGCGTCTCGATCACGGCCGCCGACGCCGCAGCGTTCGACTTCGCGGCGGCGAGCCGCGAGGTGGGCCGGGCGCTCGTCGTCGTCGGGAACTTGCCCTATCAGATCGCGAGCGCGCTCGTCGTGGCGCTCGTCGAGGCCGGGCCCGCCGTCGCGCGCGCCATCGTCATGGTCCAGCGCGAGTTCGCGCAGCGCGTGGTGGCGCCGCCTGGCAGCCGGACCTACGGGCGCCTCTCGGTGACGGTGCAACAGCGGGCCGAGGCGCGCATCCTGTTTCACGTGCCGCCGGGGGCTTTCCATCCGCCGCCCGCCGTCACCTCGTCGGTGATGCGCCTCGTGCCGCGCGCGTCGCCGCTCGCGCCCGTGCGCGACGCGGCGCTGTTCGCCGAGGTCGTCAAGCAGGCGTTCTCGACGCGGCGGAAGATGTTGCGCCGCGCGCTCGAGCCGGGCTTCGGCGAGGCGCGGGTCGCGCGCGCTCTCGCGGCGGCGCGCATCGACGAGACGCTGCGCGCCGAGCGGTTGTCGGTGGCCGACTTCGCGCGGCTCGCCGACGCGCTCGACGCGGAGCGAGGCGAGGGTGCCTGAGCTGCCCGAGGTCGAGACGGTCGTGCGCGGGCTCCGGCCGGCGTTGCGGGGCCGCGCCATCACGGGCGTCTGGGGCAGCGGCTTCGCGCTGCGGCTCGCGCGCGCCGTCGACCTGCGCGGCCTGCGCCGCGTGAGCGTCGGACGCGTGTTCGTCGACGTGCGCCGTCGCGGCAAGTACATCGCGCTCGTCACGGCCGCAGACCTCGAGAAGGACGCGCCAGCCGCGGCCGAGAGCGGCGTCTGCATCCACCTCGGCATGACGGGGCGACTCCGCGTCGTGCCGGGGGCCACGGCGCGCGCGCCGCACACGCACGTCGTGTTTTCACTCGAGGGCGGCGACGAGTTGCGCTTCGTCGACCCGCGGCGCTTCGGCTGGGTCGCGCCGGGCGCTCCGCTCGCGGCGCTGCCAGCGCTCGCGCAGCTCGGGCCCGATCCGCTGGCCGAGCTCGACGCCGCCGGCCTCGCGCGCGCGCTCGAGGGCGTCAGAGCGCCCATCAAGGCCTTCCTCCTCGACCAGACGCGCGTCGCCGGCCTCGGCAACATCTATGTCTGCGAGGCGCTCTTCGGCGCCCGCATTCATCCCACGACGCCGGCGGGCCGCGTGCGCCGCCGCGCGGGCGCGCTTCTCGCCGCCGTGCGCGCGACCCTCGAGGGAGGCATCGCGCGTCGGGGGACGACGTTGCGCGACTACGTCGACGCCGACGGCTTCGCGGGCGACAACGCCGCCGCGCTCGTCGTCTACGGCCGCGAAGGCCTTCCCTGTCCGGCGTGCGGCGGCGCGATCCGCCGCCGCGTCGACGCGGGCCGCTCGACGTTCTACTGCCCGCGCTGCCAGCGCGCCTGACGTCAGCGCGCGCGCGGCTGCGGGCGCTTCCCCGTGCGCACGCCCTGCCAGGGCCAGCTGTGGCGCGCCTCGGGCGGCAGCGTGCCGTGGCGGCGAACGTACGCGCGCGCGAAGGCGCGCGTCGCGGCGTTGACGTAGCCGCCGCCCAGCACGGGGCCGAACTCGTCCGCGTAGCGCGCGGCGATGCACGCGAAGAGCTCGTCTCGGCGGACCTTGGCGCAGATGCTCGCGGCGGCTACGGCGACGTGATGGCTCTCGGCGCGATCCACCGCCTCGAGGTGAGGGAACTCGGCGCTGAGCGGCCCGAAGAGGCGCCGCCCGTCGGCGACGATGCGGCGGCAGGGAGGCGCCGCGCGGATGAACGCGGCGGCACGCTCGCGCTCGAGCACGTTGAGCGCGCCGCGCGCGACGTAGGCGTCGACGACCTCTACGTCGCAGACGTCGATCGCGATCCAGGCGGCGTGCGCGCGCACGATCTCGTAGAGGGCGAGCCTCTTTTCATGCGCGTCGGGCCCTGCGCCGAAACTCTTCGAGTCGACGACGCCCGCCCGGCTCAGGCGGCGCGCGGCCGTGGGCTCGACGGCGACCGCCGCGAGCACCATGGCGCCGAGCGCGGGTCCGCGCCCCGCTTCGTCGATGCCGAGAACGAGCCGCGTCATCTCTGCCACGATCTTCCACGGCACGGGCCGCGCGTAAAGGCTCATTCAGGGCTGATAGCGCCCATCGGTCAGGAAAGCGTCGTCGGTGAAGGAGCGCAGGAGCGCCAGCAGGTCGGCCTTCTCGCCGGCCGTGAGGCCGAGTGGGCGGATCTGCGGGTCGGTGCTGGGATCGCCGCGGCCCCCGCGATCGTACTGGTCCACGACCTCCTCGAGCGTCGCGAGCGAGCCGTCGTGCATGTATGGAGCGCTCGCGGCGACGTTCCGCAGGCCCGGCACCTTGAACTTTCCGAGGTCGCCGGCGCGGCCTGTGATCGCCTGGCGGCCCGGGTCGCCGCCGGCGACGAAGCTGCCGTCGTTGAAGTAGCCGCCGTTCGTGAGCGAGCCCGGCGAGTGGCAGTGAAAGCACGCCGCGCGCTCCGAGAGGAAGAGCTTCTCGCCGCGCGCGGCGGCGTCGTCGAACGTCGTGTCGTCGCCCGCGAGGTGGCGATCGTAGGGGCTGCCGCCGCTCACGAGCGTGCGCACGAAACTCGCGAGCGCGAAGCGCAGCGTCTCGGTGGTGAGCCCGTCGTCGTAGACGCCGGCAAACGCGCGCGCGTAGCTGGCGTCGCCGCCCACGCGCGTCACGACGTCGGCGAGCGGCGAGTCCATCTCGAGAGGGTTCTCGATGGGCTTGCCGGCCTGCTCCTCGAGCGAGGTGACGCGGCCGTCCCAGAAGAAGCTCGTGCCCCAGGCCAGGTTCACGAGCGCGGGCGCGTTGCGCGTGCCCACGCGACCGTCGACGCCGGTCGAGACGGGCGCGGGGTCCGAGAAGGCATTGGCCTGCGCGTGGCAAGTCGAGCACGACACGAGGCCAGTCCGCGAGAGGCGCCCGTCGAAAAACAGGCGCTTGCCGAGCTGGGCGCGCGCTTCGGTGAGCGCGTTGCCCGGGGGCGCCGTGTCCGCGAGCGTTCCCCCTGCGACGTCCGTGGGAAGGCGCGCGTCGACGAGCCGCTCGACCGGAACGCTCGAATCACCGCACGCCGCCGTGGCGAGCGCGAGGCCCGCGAGCGCGAGCGCCGCGCCGGTCCGGAAGGCGCGCGCGTCTTTCACGGCGCGAGCGCGAACAGCGCCAGCTGCGAGACGTGCTGGCGCAGGCGCTCGCCGGCCTGCACCTCGGGGAACGGCAGCACCATCGCGAGCGTCGCCGGATCGACGTCGGCCTCGGCGCCCGCGAAAACGGCGCCCACGTCGAGCGTGAGCGTCTTCGCCGTCGTCGCGCCGGCCGCGAGCGCGAGCGCGCCGCCCACCGTGACCGTGGGGGCGAACAGGTTGCCGGGGACGCCGCCCATGTGGACGAGCGTCGGGATCGCGATCGCGCCCGCGTCCGCTGCTCCGCTCGTGTCCAGCCGGTCTTCGAGGCGCAGAAAGAGGTAGCCGATCTCGTGTGGCCAGGTCATCTGCGAGGTGTCGGTGAGCGGCGGCATGCGGTCGCCCGGCAGCCCGGAGTTGCAAGCATCATCGAGGCCGAGCGTGAAGGTGAGGCCAGCGTACGTGCCGGCGGGCGCGAGGACGCGCAGCACCGCGGAGGCGGCCTCCTCGGCGTTGAAGAGGTGGACGCCGTAGGGCTCGACGGCGCCCGTGGCCGTCACGAGATCGACGGGCACGCTCGCGCCACCGGGTTGCAAGAGCGAGACGTGCGAGACGTAGAACCGGAAGTTGAGCGGCGTCACCTTGACGCCCGAGGCGAGCGCGTTGGCGTCGCCGAAGACGAAAGGCTTGCCTTCGAGAATCGGCGCCACGGAAAGCGAAAGCGCCGCTCCCGCTTTGCGAAGCTGCGTGGGAGAAACGGGGCACGCCTTTGCGGAGGCTCCGTCGGCCGTGGCGCCACCGGTGGCTCCTGCGCCTCCGTCGCGTGCGGCGCCTTCCGAGCCGCCACCACCCGCGCCGGGCCGCGCGCTCGAGCTCCCGGCGCAACCGAGGCCCACCGCGCCCAAGACAGCGGCGACGACCGTAGCGACGATAAGCGGAACCGATCGGCGGTCGAATCGCGTCATGGACCCTCCAAGGGTGATAGCCCGCTCGGGTGCTCAATTGTCACTCGGGATGGAGATCGCGTCGGCGGGCGCGATATCCTGCGGCCCATGTCCCTCCGTTGTCGCGGGAGTGTCGTTCCTTCCATTTGCCTCGTCGTCTCGCTCGCCCTGGGCTGCGCGGGCGCCGGAGGTCGGCGCGCGGCCCCGAGCGGCGAGGCGGTCGTTGCGGCGCAGAGCGCGGTCGCGGCCGAGAGCCGGACGGTCGTATACGTGGGCCTGGCGGGCGGCGCGGTCGCGACCCTCCATCTCAATCTGGCGACGGGCACCCTGGGCCGGCGCGCG